>JAEYQO010000044.1 GCA_023409975.1 Bacteroidota bacterium
AGGTATGACCCGCCATCGGCACAGGATCCATAGAGAAGTTAACTGTTCCGGAAATACAGACATTACCAGAAGAAGCAACTGTGTTTACAGTAGCAGGTGTTGAAATCACTGCGATCTCAATAGTATCCGTCGCAACACAGTTAGACGCATCCACAGCCTCAACCGCATACGTAGTCGTAGTAGTTGGAGACACTGAGATAGAGCTTCCCGCACCACCAGGGGTCCAGGTATAGCTATAACCCGCATTGGAGGACGAAACGCTAAGTGTAGTCGAGCTACCCTCGCAAATGGTATCATTGGTGGTCGCAGCTGTAATAGCCGGTGCAGGAGTAACGGATGCTACAACAGGAACACGGGTGCCTACACAACCTGCAGATATTTGCCAGTTATAGAAATAGTAATAAAGATCTAGCCGCGGCGTATTGGTAGGTGCAGCTGTTAAAGTACTATGCGTCACAGAAATAACACCAGGCACCTCGAAAGGATAGCCATAGTTACCACCCGGAGCACCAGCGGCAGGCTCAAAAACCAGGGAGCTGATCCCTGTCCAGCTACCAGGTCTGATCTTATAGTTGGTTCCTGGCTGAACATTGAAGTTGACAGTGACTGTCTGTGCAGTAACTGAACCGATCGGATTCCCAATCACATTGACCACCTGTTGCTGTATCACAGCACCGGTACCGTCCAGTAAATCTATCGTAATTGTTCCAGCGGTATTCGCACTTGAGCTTACAGGATAAACATCCAGTGTTTCGATTGTAAACGGAGATAAAGCGTCAAATACAACACCATAGTTTGTTGTACCGACTCCTGTTTGAGTGGTAGTAATTTTTGCGGGCAAGCCAACAGCATAAGACCCACCGGATTGACTCGCGGCAGCATAGTAGGTTGTTGTACTGCCAATCACAGGAGTCGTAAAATTAACGCCTGTATCAATCGGCGCACCTCCAGCAGGGGAGTCGTACCAGTTTACAGACATTCCGGCCTGAGGTATAGCCTGGAGATCAACGGTACCCGTTCCACACCGGGACCCTGGTGTAGTGCTGACGATCTGAGGGTTGGTGACGGTAACACCCACTGTATTGGAATGAGCAACACTTCCTCCCGGATTCGTACAGGTCACCTCAACTCTGTAGTCCATGTTCCCCTGAACATTATTCACCGTTGTTGTAAACCCTGTTGCACCTGCAATATTAGTCCAGGAATTCTGTCCCGCAGGCGATTCCTGCCATTGGAAAACCAGTCCAAGATCAGTAGGATAATTACTTAGTTCCAGGTCGACCGCCCCACCATAGCAAATAGTAGAACTTGACAACAGGCTCGCAGTTCCGGTAGAACCCGGTACACCTGAACATTGCAAAGCCGGTGCAATTGTAATAAGGAAATCCTCTGTTTCTCGTCCCGAAGTAATATCAGCACAGGCACCGCCAGCACCGAATAACGTCGTCGCGTTTCCTGTATTTCTGATCCTCATTCCTGTAAGTCCCGGAGTAGCTGTTGCCGGCACGGTAACCGGAAATGAAATGGATGTGCCCTGACCAAGTGCATAGTATTCTGAAGCATCAAAGTCCCCATTCTGATCCCAGTCGATCCACATTTCTGAATGATAGCTCGCGCTGGTAACAGACACATTAACATCATAGATCTGCCCCTGTGTCAATACTGCCGTATTTGAGGCTACAGTATGATCGTGAAGCAAATATCCACCAGAACCTGCAGCGGTAGTGGTCACACTTAATGGAGTTCCCGGGATAGACACAGCCGTCACATAATTCGAAATGGTTGAAGAATGCAATGTAACTCCGGTCAATGGTGAACAGTAGCAGAAATAGAACGGATTCATACTGACAGTCACCACATTGGAAATATCGCTGAAGCCACCTGCATTACAGGTCACAACCGCGCGATAATCCATAGGAGAGGTCTGGGTATGAATAAAAGTAGCTGATGTCGCTCCGGCAATGGGTGTAAACATCGAAATGCCTACTGGCGACTCTTCCCACTGAATGGAGATTCCTGCACCTATTGTAAATCCTGAGAGGGAAAGCAAAATAGGACCTCCGGCACAGACACTGGTGACATCCGAAGTTGCATTACCTGCAACAGGGAAACCACTACATTGCTGTACGGTAAACTCGTAGGCCCCCATATCAGGTGTGGTGGCACTACGGGGAGCGCCCATCACATCCGTTAAAATACCCACCGGTGTTCCCTGGTCATTGATCAGGGCATTGGTCGGTGTCAGATCCCCTGCAAGCAGATTGACGAACATTGGATCCTCTGTCAGAGAAGCTATATCATTACCTGTGGCGGTTTGCCAGGCTGATAAGGAAGACTGGTTAGAACTGGAATAACCCACATGATTGGTACCGGTACCATTGATATAGAAGTCGTTATTCTCTGAAACAAGGCTGGTAGCCGCTGTACCTTTGTAGATACCGTAATTAGCTCCGCTGCCACCCCTCGTAATGTATATGATATTGTTCTTAAACTCTAATCCAGCGGCACTAGTCAACTGATACAAGCCTCTTGCTGTAGAAGAACCGGTATAGCTTGTCTGATCGATTGAAATGGTATTGTGATAATAATGCACATAATCTGAGCCTGAATTATAGAAGGCATAAATTGTCCCTCCTCCGTTAAGGTTGTAGAGCACATTATTATCTACCAGCGTTTCATTACCAGCTGTCGCATCGGAACTGGTAATGTATATAGGGTAAAGCACTGAGGTACCCGGTGTAGCAGTACCTGTAAAAGGATCATGGACTATGTTAGCGCTGATCCTGTTTCCGGAAGCAGCGCCAGTCTGATAAACTGCATAGAAAGAGCTCACCGTACTTCTTGACATACGATGAATATCATTGCCTTCTATGAGCGCATCTGTGCTAACGTTTGAATAGATACCATAGATATAAAAGTCTTTCACTTCATTGTTCCTGACGATGTTGCCAGTAGTCGTGTACATCGTAATACCATAGTACCCTCCTTCAACGATATTGTTTTCTATCAGGTTATAATCACAGTTACTACCCGAGGTTACAGACGAGGCAAGTCCTCCTGTTAATGATATTCCGGACCAGTTGCTTCCGGTACCTGTCATATCGGTAGTGATCGTACAGTTGCGGATGATGTTCGAATCGGCATCATTGGTGAGCAGAATACCAATTCCGTAGGTTCCGGTAGAGACAATGTTTAAGCTGTCAATAATGATATGATCAGCTCCATTAAGAGTAATAATACCACGATCCGAAGAGTTAGTATTATTGAAAGTCAGGGTTTCGCCGTTCCCGTTGATGGTCAGCGGTGTAGCTGATGAAAGGCCGCCTATCGCAGGGATGGTGATTTTCT
>JAEYQO010000114.1 GCA_023409975.1 Bacteroidota bacterium
CCTATCCGCCTTTGGCTTTACATCCTGTAATAATGGTGATTACGATGCCAACCCGGAAATCGATAATAGCAATATTGCCAATCCTATCAATCCGGGGAATCAGCCGGGGGTAATGCTTAATTCTATGGCAGCAGTTCAAAACGGAGAATGGAAAGGGTATCCATTAGCTATTTTTATGGATACAATGGGTATCACGCAACTTGTGGGTATTTATATGGACGGTAACTGGATGGAAACACTGCAGTTCGCATTTTTTGCTGATAAGTTCACAGGAGCGGGTGTTTATAGATTAAATGATACTACACAGTTTGGCCTTTCTGTTAACTATTTACGGGGTGATGCAACAGCGCAAGACGAAATGGAAAATTTTACGGCAGGGCTTGGGAATCCAGGGGAGTTTGAGATTGAGTTTGTAGATGAGGGTAATAACCGATTCAGAGGAACATTCTCTGGTGTTTTGTATAAGTTAGATGGTTTGGTTGTGGACACCACCCAGAAAATTGAAATCACTGACGGGAAATTCTTCGTAGAGCGATTTAAATGGGAACAATAACTCCGAAACCTTACTATAGAAAAAGGGGGTGAAAACTTTTCGTTTTCACCCCCTTTTCGTTAATAAACGGTGATGTTTGATTTACGCGGGATCCAGTAACTTTTCGTCATAAATTTTGATCTCTTTATACAACGTATCTCGTTCAACCGGGATCTTTCCCACAGCGGTTATCAGGTCACACAACTCCTCAGTTGAAAGGCTTGGTCGTTGTTCTTCCGCACCGGCCATGGAGTAGATCTTTGTAGTATCGTCGATCGTCCCGTCCAGGTCGTTCACACCAAACGAAAGTGTCAATTGAGCACTTTGCCTGCCGAGCATGGGCCAGTAGGCCTTAAGGTTTGCGAAATTATCCATGAAAATCCGGGCGATCGCATACATCTTCATGTCTTCTATTACGGAAACTTCAGGAACATGACTCATATCATTATCGCCGTTCCGGAATTTCAGAGGAATGAAGCAGTTGAACCCTTTCGTTTTATCCTGCAGATTACGAAGCTGGCTCATATGGTCCACCCGATGATGATACTGTTCAATATGTCCATACAGCATCGTGGCATTAGTATGCATACCCAGGCGATGCGCTGTTTCATGAATTTCCAGCCAACCCTGTCCATCAACTTTATCCGAACAAATCTGCTCCCTGATTTCGGTGTGGAAGATTTCTGCGCCGCCGCCAGGAAGTGATTGCAATCCTGCATCTTTCAAGCGTTGCATACCCTCCTGAACACTCATCTTTGCCTTGCGGAACATGTAATCCAGTTCAACTGCAGTGAATCCCTTAATATGTAAATCTGGCCGGAGTTCTCTGATTTTTTCGATCAACTCACAGAAGAACTCGAGATTCATTTTAGGGTGTACGCCTCCAACAATGTGTACTTCAGTCACAGGTTGGCCGTCATACTTACGGACCATATCCAGCATCTGTTCCTGTGTTAGTTCCCAGCCCTCATCACGATGTTTATACTGTCTGGAATACGAACAAAAATTACAGGTGAATACACAAACATTTGTAGGTTCAATATGGAAGTTCCGGTTGAAATAAACCTTATTTCCATGCCGTTCTTTACGGATATGGTCCGCAAGACTACCGAGGTAACCCAGTTCTGCCTTTTCAAAAAGCACAACGCCTTCCTCTTCGGTAAGGCGCTGTTTGTTGAGTACTTTTTCTGCGATCTGCAGTAAAGGCCTGTCTAATGTATTGTCGTTGAGAATTTGTCTAATCGGTGGATTTCCCCCCATCATCGTAAAACTATTTTCTTCGTTACTGTACCGCTGGCAAAGGTACAATGAACGAGATACACGCCGGCGCTCTGTCCGGTCAGATCGATATTGTAATTATTGATTGCTGGATCGGTTACCACCAATTGACGGACTGTCTGGCCAACGATATTATTTACCGAAATTGATTCCAGGTCTTTTGCGTCAGCGAAACTGATCTGTATTCTTCCGGTAGCAGGATTGGGATAGATGGTAATTCCTGCGTTTTTCTCAATTGCTGCAACATTGGTAGGCCATTCCAGCACTTCGGGATGCTGGGTAAGGGAATGTGACAGACCACCTGGAGAAACCTGTACTTTCATCAGAGCTTCCTGACCTTTGGTAAACATATTCATACAACCGTCCTCTACATAATCCATGAAGTTCATCCACATAATTCCGTTCCCGGTGGGGGTGCAGACGTCCGTTTTTGGGAATGGTGGACAGTTGTTATTGGAGCTAAATGTTTCTGCAGCCTGAGGGGGCGTATCGGCGATACCATCGTCGATATCACCAGCGCCCGGGCAGCTACTGTTTTGACCAAAGGTATGTTCCAATTCAAAGAAATGCCCAACCTCGTGTGTAGCTGTCCTGCCTTCATCATTGTTCGCTGGCCAGAAATATTGTGTAACAGACTGACGTTTGCCGAAAACACTATATCGAAGAACAACTCCTATGGCCTCTTTCGGTATTCCTCCTCCCACGAAACTTGGAGGAACGGCAAATCCAAGTATGCCCGGATTGGAGAGGCCACCAACCCAAATGTTAAGGTATTTATCAGGATCCCATGTATCCAGACCTCCTGCGTTGTAAAGTTTTATGTTTTCACTTCCGCCAAGTCCTACGCCTGCAGGGAAACCATTGATCGTGGTTATTCTGATCTCAAAACCTTCGGTTGCTGCGTTGGTGGGTGTGCGGTGCGCTGGTGCAAAACGGATACTTCCTTTTGCGAATAGTGGTTTGAATGGACCAGGAATGTTCACACTGTCTGGATTTAAACCGGCGAAGTCCTGATTAAGAACTTCTATTTGCTTCATCATCCTGTTTCTGACGCCGTTGGTGCCGCCAAGCTGATTAAGCTGAGCCTGGGTGACTACTACGTGGAAGACAACAGGTATCGTTACAGTTTGTGTTGTTTTATAAAGGGGAGAGGCGTCTTCAGACTCAAGGAGAGCTGCGGCTTGATTGAGGCGGTGTTGCCTTTGGTGTTCATAATTGGCACGGAGCTCAGGATATTGATCAAGATTTTGCTGGAGTATATGGAACGTAGCACACTTTTCTGTCTGCTGTCCGTTTGCCCTTTCCACCATACTCAAAAACAGACCACAAAGGGCCAAAAGGATCATTCTTCTCATCTCAGTATATAAACCTTAAAATTACGGATTATTTCCCTTTCCGGTTGTTGATTTCGTCACGGATGGAGATAGCGCGTACGTAATCTTCCTGTTCAAGAACCTGCTGAAGTAGCGTATTGAGTTCTTCCAAACTCATGGCCTTGAGGTCTTTATCGGAGCCTACTGCTTTCGAAGCCGCAGGTGCGCCGGGTGCTGCTTCAGAGGGTGCACCTTCAGGCTGGTCGAGGTAGAGGCCGGCAGCCTCTAGTATGTTTTCGTAAGTGTAAATACGGCAGTTGGCGCGAACGGCAAGGGCCAGAGCGTCTGACGTACGGGAGTCAATCTCAACATTTTCTCCATCAGGCCCCTGACAGATCAGTTGAGCAAAGAAGATACCCTCTTCTAGTTTATAGATAACTACTTCTGTTAAATCGATGCCGAAAGTTGACATGAAATTGGCAAAAAGGTCGTGGGTCAGTGGCCTGCTGGGTTGCATTCTTTCGAGTGCTACGGCAATTGCCTGTGCTTCAAACCCTCCAATCACGATGGGTAACCTCCTCAAACCATTCACTTCCCCTAAAACGACTGCATAGGAATGCGTCTGCGTGATACTATGCGATAATGCTACAATTTCCAGTTCGATTTTTTTCATTGATCAAATCCGACTTTCAGCAAAGTAAGGTTTTGCAAGGTACTGATTTTTCCAAACAGTAACGGTTCACCCTCAGAAGAGGGTGGGGGCTTCAGCGCCTGCATCGGTACCTTCCTGTTCTGTAATCAGAGACACTTCCTTCAGATCGCTTCCTGCAATACGTGTGCCAACGGCTTTCCATCCAGTAATATCCACCTTTTCGTGCAGATGAATTTCCTCTTCCTTGAGTTCTGATTTCTTTTTGCCTGTTTTCAGGATGATTTGTGGTTCTTCCTTTGTGGTGGCCAGTTCCAGGTAATTGCCATCCCCTTCCTTGATGAACAGGTATTTATTTTTCAGTGTCTGTGATTCTATAAGGAAACGCTTGGCATAATGATTACCCGTTTTCGTATCGAAATATATTGCACTCACCACTTTTTGGGGTTGGAACTTCTCGATCAGCAGCAGATCGTCAGCTTCGTATTTATTTGTAAAGTCGAAATCGGTGAGTTCATACGTGCCATCCTTATAGAATGCGATGACCCTATCCCCCTCATCGAATCGACCAAGAAAGTTTCCGTTGCCATCTTTATTTAGCCTTCCGAAGGTAGGATCGAACCATAGTTTCAGGGCTGAGAGCGTAGAGCGTCCTTTTTCCTTGAATTTGATGTTCTTGATAGGATATTTTGTAACCTGGTTGCCCTGGGAGCTACGGCCCTTGATTTCAAGTTCTTCGAAGTAATAATCGAAGATTTTGTTTCTGGCTTTACTGCCAGGGGATAAGGTTATTGTTACTGCTTCCGCTTCACCATTTGGATTGGCGGAGAAATAAAGGACTTTACTGTTCGGATTCCCCTTAGTAAGGTCATATATCTTATCGCGGGTGATGCTGGTGACATTGAATCGCTTGCCGAAACTGATACCCGACTTTCCGTCCAGATAGATCATGTTGTATGTCATCCGTTCGTCGTTCTTCTGAAACACGGCCAGGTGAATGATATCTTTCCCGACAAAATTTTTATCTGCCACCTTGGTGACGGTCATTTTCCCGTCTTTCCGGAACACAATAATATTGTCGAGATCTGAGCAGTCGAAAGCAAATTCGTCTTTCTTTAAGCTGGTGCCGATGAAACCTTCTTTGCGATTCACATACAGCTTTGTATTGGCGATGGCGACGGCAGTTACCTGTATGGTTTCGAATGGACGGATTTCAGTTTTCCGTTCTTTACCTTTCCCATACTTTTTTAATAGCCCTTCATAGTAGCGAATGGCGAAATCGTTCAGGTTTTCGATGTTGAATCTGACTTCCCCGATCTCAGCTTCCAGTCCCTTGATATGTTCATCTGCTTTGAAGGAATCAAATTTTGAGATCCTTTTGATCCGTATTTCTGTCAGCCGCACAATATCGTCCTGAACAACAGGTCTGCGGAGCTTTTTTATATAAGGTTTTAATCCATTTTCGATTGCATTCAGAACCCCCTCCCACGTTGTTTCCTCTTCGATATCGCGATAGATGCGCTTTTCGATAAAGATTTTTTCAAGTGAAGAATAGTGCCAGTCGTTTTCCAGTTCGCCGAGCTTTATTTCCAATTCCCGCAGCAGGAGAGCCTTTGTATGAGCAACCGAATGTTTCAAAAGATCGCTGGCACCGATAAACTGAGGTTTATCATCCATGATCACGCAGGCATTAGGAGATATGGAAATTTCGCAATCTGTAAAGGCGTAGAGTGCGTCAATAGTCTGGTCTGTTGAAACGCCGGGTGCCAGTTGAATAAGTAATTCAACATCCTTTGCGGTGTTATCTACGACACTTTTTATCTTGATCTTACCGTTATCGTTGGCTTTGAGAATACTATCTACAAGTTGGTTCGTAGTGATTCCATAGGGCACATCTTTAATTGCAATCGACTTTTTGTCAACCTCCTCAATTCTGGCTCTGACCCTGATTTTACCACCACGTGCACCGTCATTATAGTTGCTAACGTCGATCATAGCCCCGGTTGTAAAATCGGGGAACAATTCAAACTTTTTCCCTTTCAGATGTTTGATGGCAGCTTCCAGAATTTCGCAGAAGTTATGAGGAAGAATCTTTGTTGAAAGGCCGACAGCAATTCCTTCCGCACCCTGCGCTAATAATAGCGGAAATTTTACAGGAAGGGTAACAGGTTCATTTTTTCTGCCATCGTAACTGAGTTGCCAATTGGTTGTTTTTGGATTGAAAGCAACATCAAGTGCAAATTTTGACAAACGAGCTTCAATATACCTGGCTGCAGCAGCACTATCGCCGGTACGGACGTCACCCCAGTTTCCCTGTGTGTCGATCAGAAGATCTTTCTGACCCATATTAACAATGGCATCGCTGATGGATGCATCACCGTGGGGGTGGTATTGCATGGTTTGCCCGATGATGTTGGCCACCTTATTATATCGTCCATCATCCATTTCACGCATGGCGTGTAGAATGCGACGCTGGACGGGTTTGAGGCCATCTTCGATGGCCGGTACTGCTCTTTCGAGGATGACGTAGCTGGCATAGTCCAGAAACCAGCTTTTGTACATGTCTTTAATATGTGCGGGGCTTTGTTCCTGGTGTTCTTGTTGTTCGCTCATTGGGATTTATGAATGAAGTCTTTGCGCGGCACAAAATAAGCATTCTGCCTGCGAAGTGAGGAGAGTTGGGTCTGTTTTACCAGCTCAGTTGATGGGCAGGTTGACTCTGGATGCCAGCCAGCTTTCTTTTAGGGGAACGAGCCATGTATCAATTAGTTCCTTTTTTGTGGAAGCTATATTGTTGAAAGTCAATGTATCAGGGGTTATATACCCCTTTTCAATCGCATATTGCACCTGACTGAACGGAAGCATCTGGGTTTTTCCGTCAACAAGGAATGTGATCGTCATCCGGTCGAAGAAATTGACACTATACTGCCGTTCGAGACTTTTAATAATACGGACCATACCATCCGTGCTACATCCGCTGACGTGAGTACCGGTTTCATCGGCCATTACGATGACGAACTGATTGAAAAGCAGCTTCGCCCATCCCTTGACCGGTTCCCCGTGGGCACTCCATTGAGTATAGAACTGGGAAAGTTGTTCATCTATTTCTTTTTGTTCCTTTTCTACAAAAGGTCTGTTACTCTGAAAGATCCAAACTCTGGATTCCGCTGCAAAATCTGCTGGTAAAAGGTTCAGGACTTCTATTGTCGCCATTCTGCAAAGTTAAGGCAAGGCAGAAGAGGTAGCGAAATTCCATTGAAGGAAGCTTTGATTCTTTGGATTGGCCGTTTGGCGGGACCGTCGCTTATTGAATCTTTGGATTATCAGACGGAACAGCAACCCCAGACTCAATGCACAAAAACACAAAAACACAAAAACACAATCCTGAGTTCATTCGTTGGCTATTCCGGGGGCGGATAATTACCCAGGAGTCCCATTATTGTAGTAACGGTTTACTGAAGGAGACGTAAAGGGATAGTAAGCAGCATAGGGAGTACAT
>JAEYQO010000002.1 GCA_023409975.1 Bacteroidota bacterium
AAACGCTTCCGTTTTCAATGAGATTTCGATAAAAACGGACTTCCGCATTTTGCATGCCACAAATTTTCTTTCCGCGCCAGCAGCGGGTTTGACACGGGTCGCGCGACCTTAGCGACCCATATTTCTGCCCTCCCCAACCCATTTTTGCACCATGATTCACGATAAACCCGGTTCTTCGAGAAGAAAGCGGTTCAAGTCCAACTTATTACTTTTGCGGCACAAGATCAACCTCATGCAATTACCGGAGTGCATTTCAATTGAAAAACTGGGACAGTGGAATGAGCAGAAACTGGAACTATCCGCAGCGGCTCGTGAACGCATCTTAACCAACCGTCGGTATCTGGATGATATCCTCAGCAAGGGCGAAACCTACTACGGAATCAATACAGGATTTGGTTCGCTTTGCAATGTGCGGATCGCCAACGACGAACTGGCTCAGTTGCAAAAGAACCTTGTCGAGTCGCATGCCTGTGGCATGGGTGCCGAGGTGCCGGAAGAGATCGTGAGATGGATGTTAATGCTGAAGATCCATGGGTTGAGTCTGGGCTATAGCGGTGTGCGTCTTGAGATCGTGCAGCGGCTGGTGGATTTCTATAACCACGGTGTCCTTCCGGTAGTCTATGAGCTCGGATCACTGGGCGCCTCAGGAGACCTTGCACCGCTGGCACATTTGAGCCTCCCTATTTTCGGTCAGGGCTGGGTGCGCTACCGGGGCGAGAAACGCGAAGCTGCAGGCATATTGCAGGATCTGGGCCTTGACCCGTTGCCTTTATCTGCAAAAGAAGGGCTGGCATTGCTCAATGGAACCCAGTTCATGAGCAGCTATGCTACCTGGTCGCTCCTGCGGGCAAGGAAGTTGTTAGTATGGGCAGATCTGATCGGTGCGCTCTCGGCGGAGGGCTTCATGGCAAAAGAAGAGCCTTTTCGTCATCCCCTGCACCGGGTAAGGCCCCACAAAGGACAGCTAGAGACCGCAGCGCGCATTCTTTCGCTATTGCAGGGAAGTGATATTCAGGCGCTGCCCAAGCAGCAGGTTCAGGATCCATACTCTTTCCGCTGCATGCCGCAGGTTCATGGCGCCAGTAAGGATGCAGTAGCACATATACAGCAGGTAGTAGAAACAGAGATTAACTCGGTGACCGACAATCCGATCGTTTTTCATGATGAGGATGCCATCATGAGCGGGGGTAATTTCCATGGCCAGCCCCTGGCCCTGCATCTGGATTTCCTGGCCATCGCCCTTGCTGAATTGGCAAGTATCTCAGAGCGCCGTACTTATCTGATGATCGGAGGCCAGCGCGAGCTCCCACCCTTCCTATCACCGAATCCCGGCGTTAACAGCGGTTTCATGATCGCACAGTATACCGCAGCAGCGATAGTAAGTCAGAACAAACAACTTTGCACACCGGCGAGTGTCGACAGTATCGTAAGCAGTAACGGACAGGAAGACCATGTGAGCATGGGTGCGAATGCGGCTACGAAACTCTACCGTGTGGTACAGAACGTTCAGAGAGTGTTAGCGATTGAGCTGCTGACAGCGGTGCAGGCACTGGATTTCAGGAAGCCGCATCGCAGTTCAGACCCGCTGGAGCAGCTGCGGAGCGAATTCAGAACAGTAGTGAGCTTTATGGATCAGGACCGTATCCTCCATACTGATCTGATCAAAGCAGAAACATTCCTCGATCGGGACCCACAACAGTGGCTTCCCTAATATCCCGGACTATGAGACTACCGGCTAATTCCTTTCTGGTCTATCAGGCTTATGGCGATAAAGGCATTCTTCAGGAATGTGTTTTCTCTCTGCTGACGCTATGCAGGCAACACCCGAAAGAAATTCTGGATACACTGGAGGTATGGATCTATACCGATCAACCAGAGTTCTTCCGGTCATTTAAAGATTGCAGTCTTCAGCTTCGGTTTCGCAAGCTGGACCATGATCAGATCACAGCCTGGAAGGGCACCATTGATTTTGTGCACCGCGTGAAAATCGAGATTCTGCGGGAGTTTACAAAAGAGCGGGAAGGGCAGGTCTTGTATCTTGATACAGATACGTACTTCACACAACCCATAGACCCGATCCTCAATAGAATTAGTAAAGGGGAGCTATACATGCACATTATGGAAGGCCTTGTGCATGAATCTGACAATGTGATTCTGGGTAAGCTTTCAAAATTCATCAAAAAGAACAATCCCCTGAAAGTAAACGGAAACCAACTGAACATAGCAGAAGATACCGCCATGTGGAATGCCGGAGTGTTAGGGTTTCACACGCGTTACCGCAGCTTGCTGGATGAGGTCCTCATCTTCACAGATGAAATCTATCAACAGTTTCACAAACATGTGGTGGAGCAGTTTGCTTTCTCATGGTATTTCCAGAATGCCGGAGCGTTGAAGACCGCGCATACCAACATATTTCACTACTGGAACCTGAAAGAGATCCGGTTAATTTTCAATTCTTTCTTCACTTATTTCGAAGACAGTAACTGGGAGGACTTGGTACGCTATAGTGTCCTCGTTCAACTACCGGAACCCATGCAGCAGAAAGTCAACTTCCTTCAGAACAGAACACCATTGGAGAAATTTCAGAAGAAACACTGGAAACCTCAGGAGCCCAGATGGGACTTGTTAGTGCGGCAACTCTGAGGAATCGGGGGCTGGCTGGGCCAGAAGTTTCAGGATTTTCTGCACCGCAAACCGGTTTTGAGGATGATATATCGCCTGATAGATATCCTGTTTTTCCTTTTGAGTAATATGAAAATTTAACGCAGCCACCTGATCCTCTTCCTGTGGGATATAGGTAAGATTGAGGAAGTGGATCTTATCAAACACTTCCGGCATCAGATCTTTGATATAGCCATGGTAGTATGATTGAAAAGGTTCCCATTTATTCTGGATGACGAAGATGGGATCGGAGATCATTGACTGAATACCTTTTTGCTGTGAGGGGGGAAAGACCTCCCATTCTTTATTGTCGCGTATCTCGAGGAAAATCACATCGCCCACATGCTGTTTGATCCAATCTTTATAAACCAGCAGGAAACGGCTGGCGACTTCCATGCCGTAATTATCACGCAGACCAGCGTCCATCACATTGATGTCGGGATTTGCAGGGAGCTTAACCACAGGAAGGACGAGGGGAAAAGTTGCGTTCATACGAAGCGCTGTGGTGAGGCGCAGATTATAAGGATGATGATCCTCGAAGAAGTTTACGAAATCGACTGCATCGACAGGTGTTAAAAAGCTGTCGCGTACAGCGTAGGCAGGTTGTGTGAGGTGGGCGTTTGGCTGGGAGGATATCATCAGGCGGCGACCATCGTTGATAATAGTACCATTGAGAATGAGTTGCGGGATCAGCCCGGATTCTTCCAGTCGCTTAAACTCACCGATGGAACGGTCCAGCAAACCTTCAGTGTTTCTGATAAGCTCCTGTTCCATGGCATAGCCACGGTCTTTAGCATAGGAATATCCTGCAATGGAGATCTTATTAAACGGAGAGATCAGATCGACGCTGACAAGAGAAAACACGATGGCGTTGAGCAGATCTTTTCCTATGTTTTTAAGGTATTTTGGGTCGTAAGGATCCGAAACATTGCCCTCCAGCGCAGCGGTGTGAAGGCTCCGCCAGTAAGTGCTTCCTAACATCCCACCGGAAGCGCCGGTCATAAGCACCGTATTTTTAAACAACTTTCCACCGGAAAGGCTATCGATATACTGGAGGCTGCGAAAAGTCCAGTAGGCAGACCGTGAGCCTCCACCGCTCGAAGTGATGATCACCAGTGGTGGCTTAGCATGGTTTTCCTTTCCGGACAGCCAGGCATTAAGTCGGTTGATGCCCGCGAGGCTATCGCGCTGGTATCGCTCCGGCGTAAAAACCTTTTTCAGGCTTTCGTAGTTATAGCTGGGCTTATGAATATTTTCAACATTATAGTCGAGTCCATATGCGATACTTCTAAGGTCGAAGATCTTGTAGCGAACAAGAAGCGACAGGAGTGCACCAATGAAAACCCACCCCATCAGTTCCCAGGTTTTGAGAAAATACTTTACAGATCCGACCAGACCCATGAGCACGGCAAAGAGAATTAAAAAACCACCGCCGGCGGGTATCCGCAGACGCGGATTTTCCATGAACGCACCCAGCAAGACCAGCAATGCGAGAGCGAGGATCGTGGCCGTGATGGCATTCCTGTGGTGGCGACGCAATACAGCCTGTAACAACCTGGGGTGATAGGATTCCAGGTCCCGGATACGCTGAACCCGAAGTGTTTCAGAGAGGTAGGTGTCGGCTCGTATGATATCGAATTCCACATCGAGCGAATCGTAAGGAATGATCTCACGGATCAGTGAGGGGTTGGTGATGGAGGAGAGAACCGTTTTGAACAGGTCGCGGTCGACCCTGAAAAAGTAAAGAAATGAGATGAGGATCAGAAAGATGAATCCAAAATAAAAACTCAGTTGCAGCCTTACGATCTTGGCGATTTCTGTGTGCTCATGGTGCCATTGAAACCTTATGGACACGACAGAGAAGAAGATGAGGAACGTGAGTGGGATGATAGAGTTATTGATGCAATACTTAAGGAATGCCTGTCGTGTGGCACCGAGAAACGGAATTCTGTGGCTATGGATGATGAACGTAGTAATATTCCAGGCCATGACGAATATGGACATGCAACAACCCAGCAGAAACATGCTTAGAGCGCTGATGCTTCCCAGGTATTCCGGGGCAAGAAAGAGCAGTGAGGCTCCGAAGTGTGCGGCGAAGTCGCCGGTAATCGTAAGCACCAGTATAACCCAGAACAAGAGGAGTAACTGGTATTTCCGGAGATGCAGCAGAAGTAACTGAATCGGAAGAAAACGATAAATACCTGTCAGAACCTTTGCCATGCGTGAAGTCAAATCAATGTTTAAGCTACACCTTTTTTAGTAAGGCTGGCAGTGATTCGAAGGGAAAAATCTGACGATAAAAGACCAGAACAACAAAAGCGTATCATTATTCAGGTTCAGAAAAGCCTGATTCCTGAGTTTGAAAAAGATATAGAGCCAGGAAAAGTGACATCAGCAGAAACATAGCCGTGAGCTGATGCAATTGAGCCAGCCACTCATAGGCGCCGAAATTGCTGCTGCCCATCCTTGGACCCTCAAGCACGGTAAGGATACCCAGTACCAGCTGAACGATAATCAGAAGCAGGGGCATCCAGTGAACGGTTGCAAAAAACCGCGAAGCAGAAGCATACCTGCTCATGGCAACGAACCAGTAAAGGCCATAGATGACGAGAATATAGGCCAGTAGCCGGTGAATAAACTGAACATTAAAAGGGTTATTGAGCCAGCTCTCCGTGTTCATGGAATCGGGCATGAAAACACCATTCATATCAGGCCAGGTGGGTGCATAGGGTGCTGCTTTCAGGCCGGCCATGAAGGCTCCGTAGATCAATTGAATTGTAAGAAGAGAAATGAAGATCAGGGTAAGTCTTCTGCCTGAATCTGTTGGAACAAGCTTTGACTCCGGTACGAGGAGTTTGAGTGCGAACCAGAAAGTATAGACCAGAAGCAGAAGTGCAGCCATGAAATGCAGGGCTAGTTTGATGTGGTTTACGTAGAGATCGGTATCATTGAGGCCGCTGGCCACCATGATCCAGCCGATGAGCCCCTGAGCGCCGCCAAGCAGGAACAGAATGACCAGCGGGACGACCATATCCTTCTTAAAATAGCCCCTCACGAGGAACCAGATGAACCCGATAGCGAAAACAACCCCGAGAAGGCGTGCCCAGAGACGGTGGAACCATTCCCAGAAATAGATGAACTGAAAATCGGAAAGGCTATAGTGGCTATTGAGATATTTGTATTGTGCGATCTGCTGGTATTTTTCAAATGCAGTCTGCCAGTCCTGTGCATTCATTGGAGGGAGCGCGCCCATGATTGGTTTCCATTCGGTTATAGAGAGACCGGAGCCGGTAAGTCGGGTGATACCTCCGAGAAGTATCTGAATGATAATCATGATGCAGCCCGTCAGGAGCCAATATGCGACAGCCCTTCTTTTCTTCTGTTCCAATCCTTTGTTTTACGGCAAATTTACGGTACCTACATCATCGTAGCGGCCAGAACGGATTTTTCATGACGAATCGGGTAGACAGTTGAGGTTCAATAAAGTTTGAAATACATAATTTTTTCTACAAATTTGTATTAACCTGAGGATAAATTGTGTAATTTTCACCACAGGTATTCCCCAGTTTTAGCTGTAATGCTTAATCACAGTCAGGATCAGCTTCTTATTATTTAGGAAGAAAAATCAGCCGAGTTGTGATTAACGATAGGAGGAGAGACAGTCTAGGAGCTAATTTCGGCAGAGAAGCAGGAACATACTGAAAATCACACAACTGGAGACCGTCTAAAGAATGATAATATGTTAGGCTGTGGTCTGATTGTTGTTATACTAAAGGCATTGGTACAGTTTTTAGACCTTTAGAATGGGAACGGAGAGAGCGTGTACAATTAATATTGAGGAGTTAACCACTATTTGCATAAACATTTTTTGTAAATCACTAAAACACCATTTTTATGAGAAAAGCTGACGTAGTAAGCAGCATTGCTGAGAAAACAGGAATTCCCAAAGTCGACATCCTGGTAGCGCTGGAAGCTTTCTTCAAGGAAGTTAAGACTTCATTGATCGAAGGCGAACCCGTATATGTACGTGGATTCGGAAGCTTTATCCTGAAAAAACGTGCTGCGAAGATTGGCCGTAATATAAAGAAGAATGTTGCGGTTGAGATTCCAGAGCATTTTATTCCGGCTTTCAAACCCGCCAAAGAATTCGTACAGGCGGTAAAGGAGTCGAAGCATGAAATGGTAGAGCACAAGGAAAGTGATCTGGTAGAACAATAGGGCTGTAGGGCAATGGTGATTCCGTACCTTTGCGCGAGAAAATTTAAGCCTTGCGACCGGTACACATCATTTCGATCTTAGCAGCTATAGCAATAATTGCTTTATTCTATTTTGGAGGAAATATAGTTCCTCCCAAAAAAGCAGGTGAACAACAGACTGCGGCTACAGAGCCACATGCTGTTGCACCTGCTTCTTTTGATTCAGTACTTCATGCAGCAAAAACCAATTTGCCTGAACACGCCCGTGAGGAAGTAGTTTCAGTAGAGACCGCACTCGCGGGAGTGGCTGATTCTGGAAAGATGGCTGTTTACTTTGACAGCCTGGGGAAGATCTGGCAGGAACACCGTCAACCAGATATTGCAGCGTTTTATTATCTGGAGGCTGGCAAGTTGGAGAATTCCGAAAAAAAGCTGACCTTTGCAGCCCAATTGCTTTTGGAGCTTGCCAGAAGGGCACATTCTGCTGAAATGCAGGCCTGGAACGGACAAAAAGCTATAGAAGGATTCAGGAAAGTTCTTGAGATAAATCCGGACAATGACACGATCAAAGTCCTGCTGGCTGAGTCACTTATAGGAACAGGGTCGACCATGGATGGAGTGTTACTACTTCGCGATGTGACGACCAGTGATCCGGACAATGTTCCTGCGAACCTGATCCTGGGACAGCAGGGAATTGTCTCAGGGCAGCTCGATAAGGCAATGGACCGGTTCGAAACAGTTCTGAAAGCTGAACCAGAGAATGTGGCAGCTTTGCTGGGACTCGCTGAGGTACAAAAGAACAAAGGGAATAAAGAAAAGGCGATAGAGCTGCTTGAACAGGCAAAGAAAGTAATGAAGAATCCTGACTTCGATAAGGATGTCGATCAATACATAAGTACATTTAAATAAACTAAAAATAATTAGTGTATGCCTTGTGGTAAAAAGAGAAAAAGACATAAAATCGCTACTCACAAACGTAAGAAGCGCCTGAGAAAGAACCGTCATAAGAAGAAGAAATAGCGGTCTGACGGCAGCTAAGGCTCTCACAGTTCTTTATAACAACATTCCCTTACATCTTTTGCTACCCATTCATCAGCTTAAGGTGTAAGGTTTTGTTATTGCATAAGGACTGAAGGAACTCAAGGCTGACGGAGGAATGGAAAAATGACGGAACCATGAACAAAGAACTTATTATTAACTCTGCAGGAGACGGTGTTGAGATCGCCCTCCTGGAAGATAAGAAGCTTGTAGAGTTACACTTTGAACGGGGGAAAGACCATTTCGCCGTTGGTGATCTTTACCTCGGAAAGGTAAAAAAGCTAATGCCCGGTCTCAATGCAGCATTTGTTGACGTAGGCTTCGAGAAAGACGCTTTTCTCCACTATACAGATCTCAGCCCCTACTTCCGTTCTCTAGTAAAATTTTCCAGGCAGTCTATCGAAGGTAATACCCCATGGGGTGAGGATTTCGGTAAATTCCGTAATGATCAGGATATCGTTAAATCGGGAAAAATCACCGAAGTGATGAATGGCAAACCAGAGGTTCTCGTGCAGATCCTCAAAGAGCCCATTTCTTCCAAAGGCCCAAGGCTGAGCTGTGAAATCTCCCTCCCGGGAAGGTTTGTAGTGATGACTCCCTTCAATGATGTGGTAGCGATTTCCAGAAAGATTCATTCTGCTGACGAGCGCAAAAGGCTGCAGCGGATTGTCGAAGCTATCAAGCCAAAGAACTTCGGTGTCATCGTAAGAACAGCCGCAGAAGGAAAGAATACAGCAGAATTACACGCGGATATTCTCGAACTGGAAAAGATGTGGGCATCCATTCAGAAGAACCTGAAAGGAGCAAAGGCACCTCAGATCATACTGAGCGAGCAGGACAAAACCACATCGATACTCCGTGATCTCCTGAGCGAAAGCTTTCAGAAGATCGTGATCAACGATAAAAAACTACTCTCGGAAACAAAGGACTACATCTCGAGAATAGCGCCCGAGAAAGAAGAGATCGTCACCTACCATAACGGAGGGCAACCCATATTCGATACTTATGGCGTTACCAAACAGATGAAAGCATCGTTTGGCAAAACTGTCAATCTGGACAGCGGCTCCTACCTGATCATTGAACACACAGAAGCCCTGCACGTCATTGACGTCAACAGCGGCACCAGAAGTGGAGATATCGGACAGGAACAAAACGCACTGGCTACCAATCTGGAGGCCGCAAAGGAAATCTCGCGACAGATGCGTTTGCGCGACCTGGGTGGAATCATCATTATCGACTTTATAGACATGCGTTTGCCCGAGAACAAGAAGAGGCTTGTTGAGGCAATGACAGAGTTTATGGAGCACGACCGTGCGAGGCATACCATCCTGCCGATATCGAAGTTTGGACTGATGCAGATCACACGGCAGCGTCTGCGCCCGGAACTTAATATCAGCACCGCAGAAGTTTGTCCTACCTGTAAAGGCACCGGTAAGATCGGTCCGTCCTTACTGATAGCGGATGAAATCGAAAAAGACCTCAAATACCTGATCAATCAGGGACACAGACATCTGGCACTCCATGTTCACCCCATCATGGCAGCCTACCTGACGAAGGGTAATTTCTTCAACTCCATGATCTGGAAATGGTATTGGAACTTCAAGGTGAAGGTGAAGATTGTTACGGATAACAATGCCCCGATTACACAGTATCAGTTTTATGACAGGAAGACAGACGATCTGATCAAACTGTAACATATCTCAACTTTTTTAGAAAGCACAGGTTTGCCGCCTGTGCTTTTTTAATGCATTTTTACGTCATGAACTGGGCAGGGCTATACAGTGCCAGAAGAACGGGTGATGCGGGCCGGAAGGCGAACAATCCGGATAAGGTGCGAACCTCTTTTTTGCGGGACTATGACAGGATTATCTTCTCGTCACCTTTCCGCCGACTACAGAACAAGACGCAGGTATTTCCCTTACCGGGTGCTGTTTTCGTCCACAACAGGCTTACACATAGCCTGGAGGTGGCCTCCGTCGGCAGATCACTGGGAAAAGCAGTAGGAGAAGCGATTGCAGCCAGATACCCCGATCAATCCCCGGAGTTCATCGATTTTTACAGGCACGAGCTACAGTCAGTTATCGCCGCAGCCTGCCTTGCTCATGATATCGGCAACCCACCCTTCGGACATTCGGGTGAAGATGCCATCCGACATTTCTTCGAGCGTCTCGAGGGGACTGCTGCACGCCGTTTCCGAGAGGAGCTGACGGAAAACCAACAGAAAGACTTTGAGAAATTTGAGGGTAACTCCAACGCCTTCCGAATCCTGACTCACAGTTTCAATGAGACTGAACAGGGGGGCTACAAGCTCACATATGCCACCCTGGCGGCTATCGTTAAATATCCCTGCAATTCAGCGGAAGGCTTCCGGAAAGACAGCCGGATCTCCACTCGAAAATCGGGGTTCTTTGACAGCGAAGTTGAGACGTTTGAACACATCGCCAGGACACTGGATCTTCCAAGACATTCCGGACCCGGAACTGTTTATGCTCGCCACCCGTTTGTCTTCCTGACAGAGGCCGCAGATGATATCTGCTATCGGGTTATTGACCTGGAAGACGCCCACCGGCTGAAGATCGTTTCCCTTGAAACTTTTCAAAAACTCTTTCTTCCGTTCTTCGAAAACGAGAGCGGCTACAATGGAATTGACTATCTGAAGCGCAAGCTTGCCGCAATTAATGATGACAATCAAAAGGTGCAGTTCATCCGTGCAAAATGGATTGGACTGATGGTTGAAAAAACAGCCGCCGCCTTTATGGAAAATGAACAGGAACTGCTGCATGGTCGCCTCGAAACAGACCTTTTGAAATGCCTTCCCGCCCCCTATCAGGAGCTCATCAGAATGATCAACCAGTTTTCCTATAGCAATATCTACAATTACCGTTCTGTAGTTGAAATTGAAATCGCCGGTTTCAACATCATCGGAGGACTATTAAAAGAGTTCATACAGGCGGTGATGCAGCCCAGCGATGTGAGAGCAGAAAAACTCTTACAGCTCATCCCAGCCCAGTATGTAATCGATAAGCAAGGACATCAGATCTATCAGAATATCCAGTCAGTTACCGATTTCATATCCGGCATGACGGATCTCTACGCCATCGACCTTTACAGAAAGATTACCGGCATTTCTATTCCTGAAATCAGATAACTATGAAGCATCCGGGATCGATAAAAATTGAGGCCTACGATTACGAATTGGCTGATAGCCAGATCGCCAGATACCCGCTGGAAACACGCGATACGGCCAGGTTGCTGGTTTATAAAAATGGAGCGATAACAGAAGATACCTATCGGGATCTGGGAAGCCAACTTCCTCCGGATACGTTTCTCGTTTTCAATCAGACAAAAGTAATTCACGCCAGACTCCTGTTTCAGAAGACAACGGGGGGAGTGATCGAAATCTTCTGCCTGGAGCCTCATACAAAGTACGGAGAAGTACAGGAAGCCATGCGGCAGCAAAACCAGGTATGGTGGCAGTGTATGATAGGCGGTGCCAGCAAATGGAAGCATGGAATGGTGCTGGAACGTAGTTTCGAGCATTACGATCTGCAGCTCAGAGCCGCAATTGTGGAACGTCTGTCTGGTTCTTATACCATAGAATTCACCTGGACGGCTTCCAAATGTCTGAGCTTTGGAGAGGTGCTGGAAATAGCGGGCGAGGTGCCCCTTCCTCCCTATCTTCAGCGTAAAGCAGAGGAAGGAGATGAGCGGCGATACCAGACTGTTTATGCCAGGGAAGAAGGCAGTGTTGCGGCACCCACCGCCGGTCTGCACTTTACGGAGGCTTTGCTCGAAGACCTCGATAATCGGGGTATCGGACGGGGGTTTGTCACGTTACATGTAGGAGCGGGAACCTTCAAACCCGTGAGCGCTGAGGAACTGGCTGAGCATGAAATGCATGCAGAATGGATCGACGTATCGATAGACCTGATACAGAAACTGGCTCAGCAGACAGGGCCTGTCGTAGCTGTCGGAACGACTTCCCTGCGAACCATCGAGAGTCTGTACTGGATCGGTCAAAAATTACTAAATCATATAGTGCCTGTCACCGGCGGAGTAGCTGTTGGTCAGTGGGACCCTTATGACACAGAGGGTGCCACACCATCTGCTCAGGACGCATTGACCGCCCTCGCTGACTGGCTGCTACAGAATCATTTAGATCGCCTCGTGGTGAAAACACAGATCCTGATCGCACCCGGTTATCAATTCAAAATGGCTACAGGCCTCATCACTAATTTTCACCAACCCAGATCTACTTTATTACTGCTGGTGGCGGCGATGATCGGTGACGACTGGCACAGGGTTTATGACTACGCCCTGAACAATGGGTTCAGGTTTCTTAGCTTTGGTGATGGCAGCCTGTTATGGGCCCGGCACGCTAACGACAAGTTAATATGACAACACAGGAATTTATTGCTGCAGCATTGAAAGAAGATGTGGGTCCTGGCGACTACTCCACACTGGCTAGCATAGACCCGCAAACGAGCGGCAGAGCGGTACTGAAAGTTAAGGAGCGGGGGATTCTGGCTGGTGTGAAACTGGCACAGGAAATTTTCCATCACCTGGAACCCGAGGCTCGTTTTACGATCTATAAAGCTGACGGTGACGCTGTGGCTGTTGGAGATATTGCTTTCGAAGTTGAAGCAAAGGTCCACACCATTCTGATGGCGGAGCGCCTCAGTCTGAACTGCATGCAGCGAATGAGCGGCATCGCCTCACTCACTCATCAGTTTGTAAGAAAAATCAGTGGGTATAAAGCCCGGATTCTGGACACGAGGAAAACCACACCCCTATTCCGCCATTATGAAAAGCAGGCAGTGGTCATAGGCGGTGGAGAAAACCATCGCATGGGTTTATATGATATGGTAATGCTCAAAGACAACCATATCGACTTTTGCGGAGGCATCGGTAAAGCTGTCGAAAAAACAAAACAGTACCTGCAGAAACACCAACTGGATCTGGGTATTGAAGTCGAAACCCGCAACCTTGAGGATGTGAAGGAGGTTCTCGCCGCTGGCGGTGTACAGAGAATTATGCTGGATAATTATAGTCCTGAGATGATCGTTGAAGCTGTGAAACTGATCTCCGGAAGCGCCGAGACAGAAGCATCGGGAGGGATCAACCTCGACAATGTTGAAGAATATGCATCCACCGGCGTTGACTATATTTCTGTAGGGGCTGTCATCCACCATGCAGTGAGCATGGATCTTAGCCTAAAAGCTCAGGTTATCTGATGAAACACCTGGTCTTCATCATCAATCCCCGGTCGGGTGTCGACAGACAGAAAGCAATACAGACCTTGATCGGGGAGTATCTGGACCAACAGGTATATAGTTTCGAAATCCGCTATACCGAATATGCCCGTCACGGTACTGAACTGGCTAAAGATGCTGCTTTAAAAGGAGCATTTGCAGTAGTCGCAGTAGGCGGGGACGGTTCCGTAAATGATATTGTCAAAGGTCTGCTGGGCACCCCCACTTTGCTCGGAATCATCCCGATGGGTTCGGGCAATGGAATGGCCAGATCGCTTGGGATCCCCCTGGATATCCGTAAGGCAATAGCGGTGCTCAACCA
>JAEYQO010000080.1 GCA_023409975.1 Bacteroidota bacterium
TAGGCTGCGCTGCGCTTCGCTTCGCAGTAGTCAGTAGTCAGTAGTCAGTGGTCAGTGTACGACTGGTTTGGCTTTGGCCTTCGCAAAACCCGCCAATGGCCAATGGCCAATGGCTAACGGCCGATCAGATGACAGATGTCAGATGACATCCGACCTCCGATATTCCATCAAAAAAAAAGCCCCCGGCAAATGCCAGGGGCTTTTCTGTAAATCAACCAAAACTATTGCTTGTTAACCTTAATAGTTTTGCTGTTAAGATCATCGGTGTACTGGATGAGGTACATGCCCTGAGCCAGATCAGAAAGATCCACAGTTACCATTTCAGATTTTACTTCTACAGCTTTGATGGTCTTTCCTGCGACATCAGTCACAAGAACACGGCCATTCGCAGCACCGCCGGTCACCCGCACATTCAGGCGATCCTGAACAGGGTTGGGGAAGGCTTCCATTGCGAAGTTCGCGCTACCCTTCATCGTTGCAGTAACGATCGTAGAGTAACCCTGCTCACCTGCAGCACTGATCATCTTCAGCCTGTAGTAGTTCAGCCCTTCGAAAGGCTGCTCATCCCAATAGCTGTAAGCGGCAGCACTACCGTTGCCAGCCACCGTTCCGAGGTCGCTGAAGTTACGACCATCCTTACTACGCTGAACGATGAAGTAATCACCGGCATCTTCTGAAGCAGTTGTCCAGTCGACACGATTGCGGTGACCCACGTTAGCGGCTTTGATAGATTGCAGCTCGATGGTCAGCGGTGAGGAACCGGAGTGGATGAAGAACCCTGAGAACCCTGTGACGGGGAAGGTCATTGTCCAATAGTTACCATTCCAACTGGCTGTGATACTGCTGTTGGGAATGAAGCTATAGCTGGTAGAATCGTAAAGACCACCAGGACCTGTATTGCTGTCCAGCGCGCTTCCATGGTATTGCGTCACAACGATGTTAGCAATACCGGCCATGTCCGCAGGACCTGTGGGCAGCATGGGAACTGACAGGTTGTTTGCAGTAACATAGGCATTGTAGGCATTGAATTCTGCCTGTGTAGCATACAGTGTTACCGTAGCAGGACCTTCACTGGATGGATCCAGATCAACGATCCTCGATACATAAGGATTGTTATTGAACGTCTGGACGGTCGGTGTGGTCAGTACGATAGCGGAAGTGATACCGAGGGTGTTGCCACCTGGGGCATCTTCTACAGTAGCCACCACATCACCACAGCCATCTGTGTAATTCACAGTAGCGCCGTCTGCGTGGAGTGTGCCAGTAACAGTACCACCGGTAGAGAGACCTGTACCGGAGGTGGTACCATTGATCGAGGCAGTCACTGGAACGCGAGTGCCTTCGCAAGCAGTCAGCACCTGCCAGTTATAGAAGTAGTAATAGTATTGAGGATAGCCATTGAAGCTGTGTCCGGTAATAGACAGCTCTGGGATTGAATAGGGGAATGCAGAACCGTTGGTGTTTCTATATATGGAAATTGCAGTTCCCATCTTGATATAATAATCTCCAGGAGTCAATGGTGTGCTCAACGTTACCGTGTGACCGGTCGTTGTACTTCCGCCTGCCGGTGCAGTGAAAGGCGTAGTTGACACGAGGACATCATTTGATGTGTAAATCTCGATGGTACCACTTCCACCTGCAGTACCCGGGAAGATATCCACAGACTGCAGAATCAAGCCATTATTCACCGTAAAGAACAACCGGTAAGTTGCCAGGTTGGTAAAACCTCCGGAGGTACTTACCGCATCGGGGTTGACCGGGCCAACCTGTTGCATCGTGTAACCCGAACGTGCAGCAGCATACCATGTAGTAGTGCTATTGATAGATGGTGTTACAAACGCACCTCCTGTACCTACAGGTGTAGTAGCTGTAAGATCATCGTACCATGCGATCTCGGAACCTGGTTCGGCGATTGCCGCGAGCGCTACTTCACCGGCATCGCAACGCGAGCCCGGGAAAGTTTGCAGAATGGCAGGATTGCTATAACCCACAGCGACCGGATCGGAGACTGCGACAAGCGCATTATTACAGAACACCTGTGCTCTGTAGTCTGCGGAGGCCGTGATCGCTTCCGTGTGTGAAACATTCGTAGCACCTGGTATATCTACGAATCCTGCACCCAGATTTTTTTGCCATTGGTAAGTCAGACCTGCCATAGGCTGAGGATCGAGCGTGAGGGTAGCATTTCCGCTTTGACAAACGAAAGGAACATCAGTCAGCGTGACCAGCGTTGCCGGTGCTGAAACAACCGCAACTTCTATGGTATCGTACGCCACACAGTTGTTACCATCTACAGCTTCCAGATAGTAAGATGTTGTAGTGGCAGGGGATACCGTGATCGAACTTCCGGTACCACCGGGTGTCCAGGTGTAGGTATAACCTGCGTTAGCAGAGGACACATTCAGGGTGGCTGAACTACCCACACAGATAGTATCATCTGTCGCAGAGAGTGTGATGGCTGGTGCCGCGTTCACAGTGGCTGTTACTGGCACCCTGGCACCTTCACAAATCGTTGAAATCTGCCAATCGTAGAAATAGTAGTAAGCAGTTGTGGAAGTACCAGTTGCAGAGCTCATGCTTGCTGTCAGGTCAACAACCCCGGGCAGCGAGTAGGATGCCCAGTTGCCATTGAAGCCCGCGGTTTCATAGGCAATGCCACTGCCGACACTGGTCATGACGAGACGATGCCCCGTACCGGCAGGCACCGGCAAGTTCAAAGTGAGGACGTTAGCAATTGGATTTGCGGGAGTGCCTCCTCCTGTCCAGGTTACGTTTACAGGACCTGCAATGACATTACCTGCGCTGTTCCTCAGCTCGA
>JAEYQO010000030.1 GCA_023409975.1 Bacteroidota bacterium
AAACCAGCTATGTTCAAACATTTCATATTCTCTACAATTACTCTTTTCGCCATCCTTCCGGTTCTGGCGCAAACCAATACTTTTCAAAAAACCTATGGCGGACCGGGCGATGAGGAAGCCTATTCTGTACAGCAAACAGACGATATGGGGTATATTCTTGCAGGGTATACAACGAGCTACGGACCAGGTAGTTTTGAAAATGCTTATCTGGTAAAAACAGATAGTTCAGGTGAAATCCTATGGTCAAAAACCTATGGTAAGAACGGAGGAGCGTCAAGGTTCAGATGCGTAAGGCAAACGTCTGATGGTGGATATATTGCTGCTGGATGGACTTTTGAATCTCCTATCATGAAACATGATATTTTATTAGTAAAGACTGATGCTTCTGGTAATGAAATTTGGACTAAAAAATACGGAGATGTTGGCTGTGATTCGGCATTCGCTCTAGAACTTGAAGCTGATGGGGGCTTTCTTATTACTGGTAGTATGCCCGATAGTGCTCATTCTCTCCCCAAACCTTTCTTGCTCAAGACTAATAGTGCCGGCGCACCATTGATTTTTAAGACCTATACTTTTGTCTCTGGAATTGGAGAAACTTCAGCCCTTAGCCAAGGTAAAAGATCGTTTGACGGTGGCATTCTTCTCGTTATGAAAACTCAACTGGATGGAAATGCAGGATTAGTCAAACTCGATTTAAATGGTGATGTCCTCTGGAATAAGAATTACGGAGTTGGATCAACAGGAATTGGAAGTCCGAGTAACGGGGCAATAGTTGAAGTCAACAATGGTTTCTATTTCTGCACTTATGCATCCAGCGCTGGCGGCGCAGAAGTGGGGCTAGTTCGTTTGAATGATACCGGAGGGGTAGTCTGGGGTAAATCTTTTGGTTATAACCTACATGAACGAGGATGTAGTATGTTTCAGTCAAACGACGGTGGAATCATCATTGGGGGACTTAGTAATAGCTTCACTTCTGGTGATTTCGATTTCTATCTTCTGAAAGTAGATAGTTCAGGTAATTTTATCTGGTCTCAAGGCTACGGTGGGGATGGCAATGATTTGTTTTACACTATGGTACCAACCTCCGACAATGGAATCGCTTTGACGGGAAGCTCAACAAGCTTTGGTTCAGGGAAACAGATTTATTTTATTAAAACAGATTCAGATGGCGTAAGTGGGTGTAATACCAGAAATTCAATTACGATAGAGAACCATAAATCCTTTAATTCTCATCCACGCTATTGGACAGTCAATACGGTTTCTACGTCTGACTCCTCTGTCGCAATCACCATCACTCCCGAAACTGAAACTGACTCCACTCACTGCTCCTCACTTTCCGTCGAAAAGATAGCCGAGCGCAGGGAGCTAAAGGTTTACCCCAACCCTGCAAACAACCATATCAACCTGGAGCTCGACAGAACGGATATTGAGTTTATGGAAGTATCCTTATCGGATCAGACCGGCAGGGTTGTAGCCAATTTGTTCAAGGGCGCTTATGCTGCCTATCCGGGACAATTGAACCTTCCCGAGGTGGCTCCCGGTCTATACATTATTACCCTCCGAACCGACGATCAGAAACCCCGGCAGTTTAAACTCATCATTCAGTAAAAACTCTGTAAAAACGGGCTCCTTCGTGCAGGAGCTCGTTTTGATCCTTAAAGAAACCAGCTATGTTCAAACATTTCATATTCTCTACAATTACTCTTTTCGCCATCCTTCCGGTTCTGGCGCAAACCAATACATTTCAAAAAACCTATGGCGGACCGGGCGATGAGGAAGCCTATTCTGTACAGCAAACTTCTGATGGCGGTTACATTATTGCAGGGTACACCAAGAGTTATGGACCAGGAAATTTTGAAAATGCCTACCTGATCAGGACGGATAGTGCAGGTGATCTCATCTGGTCTAAAACCTATGGGGTGTCAGGGGGAGCTTCGAAGTTCAGGAGTGTACTACCTACATCAGACGGTGGGTTCATTGCAGCGGGGTGGATATATGAATCACCTGCAAAAGCACACGATATTCTTATTGTCAAGACAGATGGTGCAGGAAATGAAATATGGACGAGAAAACTTGGCGGAGCAGGTAGCGATTCAGCGAACACAATTACCACGGATAGTAACGTCGGGTTCATTTTTACAGGTAGTACATCTCAAACAGTTGCAGACTATCCAAGCCCTTTTATTCTGAAGACCGATAATCAAGGATCGACAATTCTCTTTAAAAGATATGGCGCAGCTAACTATAGCGGAATTGGAGGATTTCGCACCTCAGATAACGGAATATTTTTCATAGGAAGAACTTCAGGCAGCGTCTCGCCATTTCTCTTCAAAGTCGACCAGGCAGGAGGCTATATTTGGAGCAAAAACTACTACGTGTGGAGTGGCGGAAGTCCAGGAACTCCACAAATCTACTTATCAAGCTGCGCTGTCGTACAAACAAAAGATTCAGGATTCCTTTACTGCGGTCCTGGCTCAACCTGGGGAGGCGCTGATATTGGTCTGTTTAAGCTAGACGATACAGGCGCAATAGTTTGGAAAAAGGTCCTTGGAAACACGCAAAATGACCACGCCTATGTAATAGCAGAAACAGATGATGGATATGTCGTTGCTGGCATTAGTTATAGTTTTAGCCTCGGAGATAGTGACTACTATCTTTTTAAGGTTGACAGCGTGGGCAATGTAATATGGTCAAGAGGGTATGGTGACGCAGGCGAAGATTTCTTACATAGTCTTTCAAAAACAACTGATGGGGGATTTGTATTGATAGGTAGTTCAACCAGCTTTGGAAATGACAAGCAAATTTATATGGTAAAAACAGATGCGGACGGCTTGAGTGGTTGCTATCACAAAAATGCAATTACTAAAGAATCTTCTGGAACACATGTAAACAGTCACAACGGCTTGCTTTGGCCCATTCAAACCCTTTCTAGTGACTCCTCTGCAAACATCATCATCACTCCCGAAACGGAAACCGACTCCACGCTCTGCTCCTCGCTTACCGTCGGGCAGATAGCCGAACGCAGAGCGCTTAAGCTTTACCCCAACCCTGCAAACAACCATATCAACCTGGAGCTCGACAGAACTGATATTGAGTTTATCGAAGTATCCTTATCGGATCAGACCGGCAGGGTTGTGGCCAATTTGTTCAAGGGGGCTTATGCTGCCTATACAGGGCAACTGAGCCTTCCAGAGGTGGCTCCCGGACTATACCTTCTTACCGTACGAACCGATGACCAAAAACCCCTGCAGTTTAAACTCATCATTCAGTAAAAAACCTCGAAGAGCGGGCTCCTTTGTGAAGTAGCCCGCTTACATCCTTAAAAAAAAGCAGCTATGTACAAACATTTTATTCTTTGCACAATTGCCATTTTCACCATCCTTCCGGTTCTGGCTCAAACCAATACCTTTCAAAAAACCTATGGCGGACCGGGCGATGAGGAAGCCTATTCCGTGCAGCAAACTTCTGATGGCGGTTACATTCTTGCGGGGTACACCAAGAGTTATGGACCGGGAAATTTTGAGAATGCCTACCTGATCAGAACGGATAGCATGGGTGATCTCGTCTGGTCAAAAACCTATGGGGTGTCAGGGGGTGCTTCGAAGTTCAGGAGTGTACTACCTACATCAGACGGAGGGTTTATTGCAGCAGGATGGATATATGAATCACCTGCAAAAGCCCATGATATTCTTATCGTCAAGACTGATGGTGCAGGAAACGAAATGTGGACTAGAAAATTTGGCGGAGCAGGCTGTGATTCAGCATTCTCTATAAACTTGGACGATGACGGCGGATACTTAATTTCGGGGAGCACTTCGGTTTCAGTAGCTGACTATCCAGTGCCGTTTATTTTGAAAATTAACAACACTGGAACAGTTATATTGTTCAAAAGTTACGATCTAACTGCATTTAGGGGAGTAGGATCCTTCCGAACATCCGATGGCGGCCTTTTCTTGCTCGGTAGTTTTCCTAGCACAGTCGCACCTTTCTTGTTTAGCTTGAATAATTCCGGGAGTTATGAATGGACAAAGAGCTTTTATATACACAATGGTTCTGCTGGCAGTCCATCCAATCATGTTGATCCTCCGAGTTGCGCGATTATTCAGACGAATGATTCTGGTTACTTGTACTGTGGTCCCGGCTCTGCTTGGGGAGGTGCAGACATCGGATTATTTAAACTCGATGACACAGGCGGTGTAGTTTGGGCCAAGGCTTATGGAAACACACTGGATGAATATGGCTACTCTATCTCAAAAACAAACGATGGAGGATTTATTGTTGCTGGCCTCTCATATAGTTTTAGCCTTGGAGACCGCGATTTTTACCTATTTAAAGTGGACAGTCTAGGAAATGTTCAGTGGTCCAGAGGTTATGGTGGCTCCGGAGAGGATTTTTTATATTCAATGTCGAATACCGACGATGGAGGGTTTGTTTTAGCTGGTAGCTCTTTCAGCTATGGCAATGGCAAGCAAATTTATTTGGTGAAGACAGATGTAGACGGCTTGAGTGGCTGTAATGACAAAAATGCAATTACTAAAGAATCTTCTGGTACGATCAATTCCGGAGACGGATTGCTTTGGCCAATTCAAACCCTTTCTAATGACTCCTCTGCTATAATCACCATCACTTCCGAAACCGAATCCGACTCCACTCACTGCTCCTCTCTTTCCGTCGAAAAGATAGCCGAGCGCAGGGAGCTAAAGGTTTACCCTAACCCAGCACACAGCCATATCAACCTGGAGCTCGACAGAACTGATATTGAGTTTATCGAAGTATCCTTATCGGATCAGACCGGCAGGGTTGTGGCCACTTTGTTCAAGGAGGCTTATAATGCCTATACAGGGCAACTGAGCCTTCCAGAGGTGGCTCCGGGACTATACCTTCTTACCGTGCGAACCGACGATCAGAAACCCCGGCAGTTTAAACTCATCATTCAGTAATAACCTCGACGAGCGGGCTCCTTCGTGCAGGAGCCCGTTTTGATCCTTAAAGAAACCAGCTATGTTCAAACATTTCATATTCTCTACAATTACTCTTTTCGCCATCCTTCCGGTTCTGGCGCAAACCAATACTTTTCAAAAAACCTATGGCGGACCGGGCGATGAGGAAGCCTATTCTG
>JAEYQO010000038.1 GCA_023409975.1 Bacteroidota bacterium
GTTTGATGTCGATACCCTTCATCCCAATACTGCAAAAAGACTTTTCCTTGTTCAGTACGACACCAGTGGAAATTTTCAATGGTTACGAATGCCCCAGCCGGATACGGTCTCTCAGGCATATACTAACCGGTATAGATTTATGGATCTGGTGGCAGATGAGTTTGGCAATGCTCATTTTTACGGAATTTTTAATTCTGGATCGCTTTCAGGATCCAATGTCGTCCTACCTACATTGGGCCCTTACATTCTTAAATACAATAGTCAGGGATCTATATCCGACGTGATAGGTATCGACATGCAAATTCCGGTAGGCACAAATGTTACCAGCAGGATGGGCCGTGAAATAAACACAGGTACCTATTATTTTGCTGGGCAATATTCCAGCGGCGGCTTTAGCATCAACAGTCAGCCCGTGACCTCTGGCGCCTATTTGGCTGCATTCAATTCAATGGGGCAATTTTTATGGAAGAAAGTGAATGCATCTTCTATCAATGCGGGTTTTACATCCCGGCCAGAATTGGACAATCAGGGTGATCTATACATAGCTGGCACAAGTTCAAATGGTGATAGCTTCGATGGATTGAGTATCGTGAATACTTTAGGCGGAGGGTCTACACGTCTGCCTTTTATAGTTAAGGTTTCTTCTACAGGGACTACCCTATGGCTGAAGAATGGTTCTGTCAATGCTGCAACCTACGCTAATTCTGTTGCGATTCTCAATAACGAGGTGCTTCTGACTGGTTCCTACGGTGCTTCTCTTGCCTGGCCGAATGAGGATACGCTCCAACATATTCCAAACCAGGGTTATGATGTTTTTATAGGGCGATTCGATAAACAAACAGGGGCGTTAGTTGCCCTTGATACACTGGCGAGTCCTTTTGGTGCTCATGATCATTCAGGAGTCGTATCGGTGGACCAGAGTGGAAACGTCTATATCGGAGGGGAATTTGGCGGTCAACTTTACGTTGGGCCAGATACTTTGCTAAGCGTTGGTGGTCAATCCGACTTCTTCATTGCCAAACTGGGTTATCCCTGTGGCTGTGTTCCACCAGATGCTGATTTTAGTTTTACTGCGAGCGCTACCGATCCTCAGGTTAACTTTCTCTACACGGGGAGCAGCAATATAGATAGCCTTCGCTGGACCTTTGGCGATGGTAATACGTCTATTGCTTCCAATCCTGTCCATACCTATCCGGGCAATGGCAGCTATACCGCCTGTCTGGAAGTGTATAACGCTTGTGGGGTGGATAGTATCTGCCAGACCGTAGTGGTGAACTGTCCTGTACCGCTACCTGCCTTCAGCTTTTCACAGAATGGCTTTACCGTAAACCTGAGTTATACGGGCTCAGTTGCAGATAGTCTGCATTGGGATTTTGGTGATGGTCAGGGAGCCTCAGGACTGAATCCGGTTCATACCTACAGTCAGCAGGGTAGCTACACGGTGTGCGTCACTGCATTCAATGGATGTGGCAGCGAGGATACCTGTGAGACCGTAACCATTTTAAGCGTAGGAGAGCCGGGAGGCCAGAGCAGCTTCAGTGTTTACCCGAACCCTGCACGGGACCGTGTGATTGTTGAAGGTTTGAACGACCGTACCGAATATAAGATTATCAATGCGGTTGGCTTGAAGGTCCAGGCAGGAAGCGTAGAAAAAGGACGAAGTGAAATCAATGTCGAAAAGCTGCCAGGCGGCATTTATGTACTGGTGTTGGAAGGTCTGCGGGCTGTTCAGATCGGAATCAACAGATGATTGCCATTATTAAATCACTGTTCGGGAGGCTCGGGGAAGAATCCGGACCGGTAGACATAGGCTATAAGTCCTTCGCGACCATTGACCTTTAGCTTTTCGCAAAGCCTTGAAGCATAGCTCTGGGCCGTTCGGAGGCCTACACCCATTTTGTCGGCGATTTCATGATAGGTAAGATCCATGCAGCAGTATTGCAGGAACAGTCTTTCCTGCTCGGTTAATTGAGGTGCGTAGAGTGATTTTCGACGAGCTTGCTGTTGCAGTTTTTGTGAAAAAGACGGTGAGTCGAAATAGCCCTGCGTGACTGTCTGTCGGATGGCGACATCGATATCTATCAAGTCCGATTCTTTGGTGACCACAGCATGAGCCCCTGCGTTCAAAGACCTTACAACATTTTGCTCCGTGAGGTATGCCGACAGGATGATGAATTTGACGGTTGGCCATTCCCTGACGATATCCGGCAGGTCCATGAGCCAGCCTTCGGGCGGCATATGGATATCGAGCAGGCAGACATCGGGGAGGTAGGAGGCAGTCCTCATTTGATTCAGGAAATCTGTAAGACTCCTTGCTTCGAGGCAGATATCAAGGTCTTTGTGATCGGCCAGGAACATCCTGATAGTTGCCAGCATGGCGATATGATCGTCTGCAACGGCAATTTTGATTTTTACGGGCATGGGTTGTAGGGTAAGTATTGCGCTAATATAATTTTCTGTTCCTGAAACGTAAACATAACGACTTAATTAACAAAAATGACAAAAGGTCCCGTAGAAATACGATTGTTTAGTGAGATAGTCAAGCTTTCCTTTGTAGTGTATTAAGGAGAGAATTTTGCTACCAGTATCTAACCCTAACCTTAACCCACTACAATTATAGTTGTCGATGTGACTACGTTATGTCAGATGGTATAGGCCTTAAGAATTGAATAGATTTCTTTAGCTATTGTTTCTCTCTTTTTCTACGACAACCCTACCGAAAGTAGAGGTTTTTTCGAATAACAATCGCTATGTCAATTGAAAAAAACTGTAGGCCTCCTCCAACCAGCTTTCTGTTGGACAATACATTTTAAACCATTTCTTGAAAATTTAAAAAATAGAAAATGAAAATTATTCGAATCTTCAAAGCCGCCACGCTAGTAGCCTTTAGTTGGGCAGCGCAAGCTCAGGATACATATATCGCCCTGGCAAATAACTATAGACTGAACACTAGTAACGGTACTACTACTAATTTGAGTGCAATTCCGAATAGCATTCCTATTAGCTATCCTGCTCCTGACCCAAGGACAGTATTCGACGAGTCTGGCAACGTCCTTTTTTCTTTGAGTAGTAACAGCGTCTATTTTGCCGGATTTGATTATTCAAATGGCGGCGGATCGGGTGGCCAATCAGTATTTCCATTACCGGGAGTTTGCAAAAAATTCTGTGCAGTAGGAACAGGTCCTTATGGTCCTCCTTGGGGTTCCTATCTCAGACTTTCGTTTATTGATGCTTCGGGCGTTACCGATGATATTAACACTACTGGTGTTCCGACTGTTAATGATGTTTATCTGACTACGCAGGGTCACCACAGTCAATATGGCAGTGTGGTTTCACCTGCAAATCTCAATGGGGAACACTATGTTTATCATGTAACAGGTTATGTGGGCGGAATTCCGGCTGCATGTAACGTATATCGGTATACCGTCTATCCGAATGGGACATACACAACAACTCCCTACAATTATAATGTTCAATTGCCTCATATTGGAGGTAGGCTCAAAATGTCTAGAGATGGTCGAAAAATTGGATACCCAGATAATAATGGCAACTTCGTAATATTTGATGTGGGTACTGGGCTATATAGCTCATATTCACTCCCTGTCGGCACTGTTGTCTATGGTGTCGAACAATATACGTATGCAGGGCTACATCGGTGGATTCTGAGTTCCCAATCTAATACATTGGTTGTGATCGAAGGTGTTTCCGGCTCTCAAGTACTGCATCATTCAAGAGGTGCTAAATCTCAGCTCGCAGTAAATGATAAGGGTGAACTTTATTATGGAACCGGTGATCCTGCTTTGGGAAATGGTTTTTTAGGAAAAGGATCTACGTTTAGCCCGCTTGGATGGGGCGATATCCTAGATCCTGTGTATTCAAACGGTAATACGTTTGTTGTTGAAAATAATATTTCTGGGGAGAACAGCAGTACTGCTTTTGCGACGGCAAGTTTAGATTTTAAAATTAATGGTTTTAACAGGCGAATTCCGTCGTCCTGTAGCCCTCAGCAGATTCAATGCCCCAGTGACCTTATTTTCAATTTTACTACTCCAGTTCCAGTAGGGCAAAAGTATAAGCTCTCCTGGATAGAAACTAATATGTGTGGCATCCCCATTCCAGGTAGTTCTCTCAATTACACTGATCTAATCTGGAAAAGCAATGCCGGTCCAATTGACCTCGCAAACTATGGAAACATGAAACTAGTTGACGCTGCCGCAGAGGATAAATATTTTGTTGTAAGTCTTACTACATTATCCGTTTGCTCCCAATCTCCAGGTGTAGCAGTTCAGGCTTTAATACACATTCAACCATGGGGATTAAAGCTTACTGATTGGAAGATAAGCGTAAATTCTTCTGGAGGTTTGGCAGATCCTGGCCCTACTTGTCAGACTGCGCTAGTAGGGGCCTGTAATCGGTATCCACTTATTGAAGCCAGTTTTGAGGATGTTGACGAGTTTTGGATGGAAATCAGTTATTTCCCCAACAACAATTGCAATAGCACTAAAATAAAAATAGCTGACGGATCCTCCTCTCCAACTATACCCTCTCCTCCGCCAAATTCCAACGTTATTGGTCTACATAACTATGTGGCTGAACATTCAACTAATCCAGATGAGTACGATGATCTTTGGTTTCGATTAAACACAAATTCGCTTGTGGAAGTAAAGCTCTGGATGAAGAATTCATGTGGTACAACCAGCAAATCAGGATATTTTTACAATAATTCAGCGGTAAATTGTCGGGAAATAGCAGAAAAGTCTATTAATGATATAATGATTAGTCCAAATCCTGCTAGTAATAATGTTACGGTTCAGTTAGAAGATGTTTATGACAAAACTGTGGGTGTGGAGCTTTTTGATATTTTGGGCAAGAAGGTAATGACTCTCGTTCCTGAATCAAAGATGATGACTTCTAATTTCAAAATGACTGGAGATGTCAGTAAATTACCCGCCGGTATGTACAATTATGTGTATACTTACGATGGCCAGAAGAGGTTTGGAAAGATCATGATTTTAAAATAGATCTATTAGTAATGTCACGTCTACATTGGATGTGGCATTACTTCCCTTAACATGAAGTAATTTTACACTAATCTTTATCGTTTTGTGATGAAAGCAATGTGGCATTTCGGCTTAATCATTTTTCTTTTCCTTTTTCCCATTAATTCACAGGCTCAAAAGGAGAACTACAACTGGTGTTTTGGTATACATACAGGAATTAGTTTTTCTACCGCCCCCCCTTCACCTGTTAGCTCAAGCATCAGGGCTGGCTGGTCACCAGCAACTGTAAGTGATGCTA
>JAEYQO010000060.1 GCA_023409975.1 Bacteroidota bacterium
AGCAAACCGTTCAGCTCAACCTGAGCAATGCCCTCGAAATCTCTTTCGTAGCTACCAACGGTAACGGATCAACAGTAACGCTTCCTTTCACCACTGTAGCACACTACGCAAACGGCGTTGAAAGCACTGAACAGGAACTGAAGGTTCGTTCCAACAAGAAATTCAATGTAACAGTAAAGACCAGCGCTGGTAACTTCCAATTCTCTAACGGTGGAACCGTGGCGAGTTCCAGCATGCCTACTTCCGTTCTGGGTATCGTCGTAAGCGATAACAACACAGGCGGTCAGCTCGGACAGGGGTTCTCTGCCAGCACTTATAAAGCGCTGTCCGCAACGGCACAGGACCTGATCACAAATGCTAACAATGGTGGCAACCAGACTTTCTCAGTAAAGTACAAGGCCACTCCTGGTTTCGCATACCCTGCAGGAACCTACACCACTGATGTCATCTACACAGCGACTCAGCAATAATCCCGGATCTTTTTTTATGTATATAGAGGCCCGCTTTCCAGCGGGCCTTTTACTTTTGATGTTAGTCCCAGGCAATGTGGGTACTGAGTTTTTCAGTCATTAGCTGCACGTGATGGCTTATAGTTACCCAAGGAGTCAGTAAGGGGTACGCAATAGAATAGGGAGTATAGAGGGAGTATATAGGGAGGTCATAGGGAGTATATAGGGAGTACGGCATCCTCAGTAACAGTCGTATTCAAAACTTCGTTGAATCGTTCGCGGTGATTCAGTTGGTAAGATGTAAAATATGTTGCTAACTGTTACGATTAATCGACACACGATTATCCGATTTAAAACCGTTCAACGATTAAACGATTCAACAGTTCAACAGTTCAACAAACTACACGATTAAACGATTAAACGGTTCAACAGTTCAACAACTACACGGTTCAACGATTAAACAGTTCAATAACTACACGATTCAACGGTTCAATAGTTCAACAATTAAACGGTTCAACAGTTCAACGATTACACGATTAAACGGTTCAACAGTTCAACAACTACACGATTCAACGATTAAACGATTCAACGATTAAACAATTAAACGATTAAACAATTAAACAATTGAATCAACCAATCCCATCCGTGGCCACCTCACGATGGATCTTTTTAACCAGTCCCTGTAAAACATTACCCGGACCCACTTCTGTAAAACGACCGACTCCGTTTTCTACCATCTTCTGAATGGTCTGAGTCCAACGTACAGGAGCAGTCAATTGGTTGATCAGGTTTTGCTTGATCATTCCAGGATCGATATAAGGATGGGCATCCACGTTCTGATATACGGGACAGGTGGGGTTATGAAAATGGGTATTCATGATCGCCTCCTGCAGTTCTTCCTTGGCCGGAGCCATTAGTGGGGAATGAAACGCGCCGCCTACCTGTAACACCAGGGCCCGCTTTGCCCCCGCAGCTTTCAATTTTTCGCAGGCAATATTGATTCCCTCGAGGCTTCCGCTGATAACCAATTGTCCCGGACTGTTGTAATTCGCCGGAACGACCACTTCATCCTGAATCTCCGATAGAACCTGCTCGATCACCTGATCTTCAAGACCCAGTACAGCAGCCATTGTGGAAGGGTGCTGTTCACAGGCTTTCTGCATGGCTTCCGCTCGTCTGGAGACAAGCTTCAATCCATCATCGAAGGATAACACTCTGTTTGCAACAAGCGCACTGAATTCACCCAGCGAATGGCCAGCTACCATATCCGGTTTCAATCCCTCAGTAGTTTCAAAGGAAATCACAGAATGAAGAAAAACCGCAGGCTGGGTAACCCGCGTCTGCTTCAGATCCTCCTCGGTACCATGGAACATGATGTCTGTAATCCGGAACCCCAGCACCTCATTAGCCCGCTCGAAAAACTCCTTTGCAATGGTGCTTTCATCATACAGTTTTTTACCCATTCCCGGATACTGTGCTCCCTGACCAGGGAATATATACGCATGTTTCATTTGAAGACTTTATAGCAGCGAAAATAAAGCCATTCAGCGCAAAGCACAAAACTGCCGTGGTCTGGTCTTTGTTCCGGGAAGTGATTGAACTAACTTTGAGGAACATGCAATGGGAACAACTTACGGAAGAGGCACAGCTGGAAAAGATTAAGGAACAAAGCTTTCAGCAACCGGTAGTCATTTTCAAACACAGCACACGTTGTTCAATTTCGGCGATGGCGCTCAACAGAGTTGAACGTGCGGATACACCCACCGGTGCTGTCTGGTATTTTCTCGACCTTTTGAAGCACCGTAATATCTCGAATAAAATTGCAGAGATGTTCCAGGTTCATCATGAATCGCCTCAGGTGCTCCTTATAAAACACGGGGAATGCATTTACGACGAGAGCCACAATGGTATTCAAATGGAAGAAATCCAGGAAGTTCTGGAAAGCAATTAGATATTCTTCCCTCTCCATTTCCCACTGCGCAGGAAAATAAACGATATCAACAGCAGTGAGCTCCAATAGACAAACTCTGAGCCCCAGGCCCAGGAAAGAGATAGGCGCATCCGCTCTATAACGATATAACAGTACAGCACGTACAGGACTACGCAAAAAATCTCTATTGTCATATTGATTAAGGTACTCCCTGTACCCACGACTGCATTGAAGACAACTGTTGACACTGACATGACCAGCGTCGAGATGAGAACGACGTGCAGGGCAGGCTGTGCGAATTCTACGAGAAAAGGATCATTTCGAAAAGCTGAAACGAGATCTCTTGAGAACAAAAAGACCGGGAGACAAACAGCCGCGGCATAGATCAGGCTCATTCTGGCTATTTTCCAGGTCAGATAGCTGACAAGTCGGCTCTTGCCCTGACCGATGATATTACTCACCATTGTATTACTGGCTGCAGCGAAGGCCCAGATGCCTACCCAGATCATTCCGAACATGCTCCTCAGGATCTGGGAGGCGGCGAGCTCCTTATTGCCAAGATGCTCCACATATATGAAAAAAATCTGCCACCCACCGATGCTGAAAATATACTGCAGAATTAATGGCGTAGCGATCTTCAGACTATTACCGGCCAATTTTCGATTAAGGTACAGGTGTTTTTGAAAAGGGTATGTTACCTGAAACCGGTTGAAAAAATATACCGTACACATGATGATGCAGGTTACTACCTCAGCTAAAACTGAAGCGAGGGCTGCACCTTTCAGACCTATTTCCGGGAAAGGTCCATAGCCGAAGATTAAGAAATAGTCGAGAATAATATTGGTTGCTGTCCCTGCAAGGGCGCCATAGATTAAGAACCTGGATCGTTGAATAGCAATGAAAAAAGCATTGAACAACTGGCTCAGCATCAAAAATGGCAAGCCCCATACCCTTTGATAAAGAAATGATACTGAGAGCCTTATATTCTCAGAATCGCGTAGGCTTGTTCCGAAAATCAAAGGAGCGAATACCAGTGCCACGAGGATCATTGAGATGCTTACGCCTACCGACAAAAGCAGTCCGGTGCTTAGCGTCCTCGTGACACCCTCCGGATCCTGTTCGCCTGCTCTTCTGGCCATCAATATCTGCATGCCGTTGCTCAGACCATAGCCAACCATGGACAAGGCGAGGTAAAACACTCCTGCTACCCCTATCACCCGCAATTCAGCCTCTCCGTAGTGCCCCAGAAACACTGCATTAGCCAGATAACTGATCTGTGGGATCAGGAGGGCGATAAGGATCGGAAAAGCGAGCCGGAGAATTGATCTGTTTGTTGCAATGACTTTCAAGCCTGTCGGCGGTTTCAGCCGGAGCGCAAAAATAGGATTTGGTTATGAGGGCTCCTTAAAACTTCAGCTAAGGCGAATTTCCTGTTTCTGTCAAATTGTTCTATAATTGTGCGGTCTATGTCAGAGGTACTCCAAAATACCGGCAATAGCTTCGTTTATAATGTTCACGAGGGAGAGAGTCTGCTTGGTCAGGTTTCGAGGGTCATCTGTATCATCCTGCCCCGGGGGTTTGTAGCTGCCGGATTCAGTGAACGTGGTGACCTGCTCATGATCCGATATAAGGAATACGACACCAGTTTACCCACCTGGATTGTCGATTTCTATGAACATCATTTTATTGAAGAACCTCTGCTAACCCGGCCGGACGCTGTAGTAGCAGTCTTTTTTGGTACTGAGAAATACCTGATCAGTCCCAATGAATATTTTGATGAGCAGATTGCAAAACGATGGATGCAACAGCTTTATTTTATTGAAGATGGCGAAATCATTGCATCACATCCGATTCCGGAAGACCGGGCCCGCTATATATTTGCGGTACCTGGAACAATGAAAGGTCTGGCTAACCGATATTTTCCCCAGGCGAATCTGTTGCCGCTTGCTGTCTATCAGTTTACACACCGCCAGAAATCAGATGTAACTGTGCAGTGTTGCATTACACCGGAACAGGTATATGCGACACTCTACAGAAATAAAAAGCTGTTGTGGCACCAGGTGTTCAGTTATCTCAATGGTGAGGACATAGCCTATCAGATAAAGCTGGCCTGTACAGAGTTTGACATCCAGTCGGATGAGATCGCTGTTGAGTGCAGTTTGATACATATCGGGCTGAATTCTGTCCTGGAGTCACTTTCCCAGTATTTCAACAATATTCGTCAGACAGAAGCGGGCATGATGAGTAGCAACAAGATCTGGATGCCGTCCATCAGTCTCTTACAAAGACTTTACGTATGCGCATTGTAGGTGGTGAGTTTAGTGGTCGCAGATTCAACCCGCCCTCTGGAATCCCTGCCCGTCCCACAACTGATGTAGCGAAAGAGGGTCTTTTCAATACCCTGGAGAACATGTTGGATCTGGAGGGAATTCGCACCTGTGATATTTTTGGTGGTACCGGCAGCATCAGTTATGAATTAGCCTCCAGAGGCGCCGCAGATCTCACCATCATTGAACGCGACCCGGCCAGCATTAACTTCATTAAGAAAACTGCTGTTGCTTTAGGAATTGCTGAAAAAATGCACATCATTCGTGGTGATGTTTTTAAGTTCATGAAGCAGAACAGGGAAAAATTCCATTTCATATTCGCAGGTCCTCCCTATGCCCTTGAGAACATTGATGATCTGCCGTTAATAGTGTTTGAAAAACAAATGCTTTTGCCAGAGGGTATTTTCGTACTCGAGCACACTCCTAGAAATGACTACCAGCATCACCCGCGTTTTCTCAGAATGAAAAACTACGGAACAACAGTATTTACTTTTTTCACTCAACCGAAAGGATAATGAAACGCGTTTGTCTTTTCCCCGGCACCTTCGATCCCATCACAAAAGGGCATGTTGATGTCATAACCCGTGCAGCCCCCTTATTTGATGAACTGATTATTGGGATCGGCACGAATTCCTCTAAACAACCGATGTTTTCTGTAGAGGAAAGATGTGGATGGATCAATAAGATCTTTGCAAACAACCCCGTGGTGCATGCTGTTGGTTATCAGGGACTCACGATAGACTACTGCCGTGAGATTGGTGCGCACTACATTCTTCGGGGCATCAGGTACATTGCTGACTTTGAATACGAGAAAGCGATTGCTGATATGAACCGGATGCTGGCCCCGGAGATTGAAACACTTTTCCTGACTTGTTCTCCGGAATATTCTACCATCTCCTCAACACTAGTTCGGGACGTTATACGGAACAAGGGAAACTATAAACTCTTTGTACCTGAACCCGTAGAAATTCCCGCCGACTTCTCCACCCGATAACAGCTACTGCTTTTCCTGTTTTCTGCGTTCCAACTCTTTGTTAATCAATAACAGCTCGCGGCTTGACTGTCCGCCTACACTGGTATTTTCCTGAGCCCGCCGCATAAGATAAGGAATCACGTCTCTGACCGGTCCATAAGGCAGATACTTCGCTACATTAAACCCGGAATCAGCCAGATTAAAGGAGATATTGTCGCTCATCCCGAAAAGTTGAGAAAACCAAACCCTTTGATGACCGGAAGGAATTCCCTTTTCTGACATAAACCGGGCTGCCAGCAGGCAACTCTTCTCGTTATGTGTTCCTATAAAAGCGGAAATTTCAGAAAGTCGTTCCAGACAGAACACCAGTCCGTCATCATAATCGCGGTCGGTAGATGCTTTATCGGGTTGTATTGGAGAGGGGTATCCCTTTTCAGCAGCACGCTGGCGTTCCTTTTCCATATAGGCACCCCGTACCAGCTTGGCACCCAGTACATATCCTTTCTCCCTTGCAGTTTGGTAACATTGTTTCAGATACGCCAGAGTGCCATGGCAATAAAACTGAAACGTATTGAAGACAATAGCCTCATCTTTATTGTGGCGTTCCATCATCGTGTCAACTAACTGATTAACAGCTTCCTGGATCCAGGTTTCTTCAGCATCTACCAGTACCATCACCCGGAGCGCTGCGGCTTCTTTGCAAATCTGCGCTACACGATCTGCAACACGCCCCCATTCTTCCTGTTCGGCCGTGGTAAGCGTTGCCCCTTCGTGAACCTTTTCCATCAGACTGAAACGCGCGAAACCGGTGACTTTCAGACTGATAAACGGTATGTTCTTATTATTGGCAGCAAACCTGACGGCGCGGATGAATTCGGGCACTGCGCGGTCGAATTCCGCTTCAGCTTCCTTCCCCTCTACCCCATAATCCAGAATGACTCCTACCTGGTATTTTGACAATACGGCGGCAGTTTCTGCAGCTTCTTCCATGGTCTCTCCCCCACAGAACTGCTTAAAGATGGTTTTTTTGATGATGCCATCAACCGGAAGTCTCAGTTTTATAGCCCATTGGGTCAGATCCATCCCCAACCTGGTGAGTGTTGGGGAGCCCATGGAAGCAAATAGAAACTGTGCCTGTTTGAGATCTCTTGTTGATTTATATTGGAATGCGATGTTTGTATTATCAAACTGTGGTAGCATAAAACGCTTAGTGTCACGCAAAAGTAAATCCCTTTCCGAAAGCAGAAAAATATGCCTGAAAAGGGGGTCAGGGAACCAACCGCGCGGCAAAATTTTTTTGTCTTCAATCTTGTAAGTATTTTTACCTTTACGCTAACTAAACATTGTTTTTAAACTTCAGTAAAATGAAAAAATCACTACTATTGACCGTTGCGGGAGCGATAGCGCTTTCAGCCAACGCACAGGTGAATTCGGGATCTGCAGTGAGGATAGAACGTCAGTTCCAAAATCACCAGAATGCACCCGTTCAGCTTCCTGCCCGAGCTAAATCGTCCAATGCTGCCAACAAGACTACTGCAGGATCTCGTTCATACAACTATGTAGAGCATATGATCCTTCTGGATCCTACGGTTGAGAGCAACTCTACACTGCCCTATATGTGGTTCGGTGCAGACATGTACGGTATCTATCAGGGAACCAGCGGCCTTGAGCGTGATACGATCGAGTTTGCAACTTATGGCATGACCTTCGATCCATTGGATGCACAGCAACAGAATTTCAATGACCCCGGTGGATACCTCGGTGAAATAGCGGTTACCAACGAACCATATGTTGTTGACTCCATCACTGTTTGGGGTGTTTACGGTCGTAACCCGGCAAAGACTTCGATTGTTGATACACTGCGCTTTTCTTTCGTTTATGGAAATGGTGGAACCAGCAATATGCCTATCTATCGTTTTTGGGATAGCCCGGGCGAACCTCCTTACTGGGGACCTAACTTCGGTTATGACACCACAAGGTTTGCAGCAATTTTCCACGATACAGCAAGAAATATTGCTGAGAAGAATGGTGCTACTAACCCCAACGTAGTTGTTCATGACATCTATCTTGAAGCCGGCGACACTACTGGTGGCTTGGGTGGATTCACAGTTCCTGTTAACATGAACATTCCTAGTGGTAATGTTGTAGGTGTTACAGTTACCTTCAGATCTGGTGAAGCTTACACTCCCTGGTCTGATACTGTTTTCCTGGGTTCTGCAAATCCTAACGTACCATTTAAATATGGCATGTTCCGTCCTCTGTTCTTCGAACAAAATGACAACGGATACCTGTCATACAATCCCAACAACCTGAACATGGGTCATGTAAAATTCCTGCCTGATACTTCAAGCTGGGAAGGAATGTATGTTCCTGCATTGGCTTATACTGCGCCTTTCGGAATGGAATTCCCATACATTGATTTCCATGTTAGCTGCGCAACCTGTCCAACTATCACCAGCGTTGAAAACATTGCTGAAATCGTAAAAGCAGAAGCATATCCTAACCCTGCAAATGCAGAAGTTAAGATTCCTGTAACTGTTGCTAACGGTGCTAGCGTTGAAGTAACTCTGATGAACACTGTTGGTCAGATCGTTGCTACCGCTAACCTCGGCAAAGTTGCTGCTGGTCAGACTGGTACTGCTACGTTCAACACCGCTAACCTGCCTGATGGCGTTTACATTTACAATGTAACTGCTAACGGACATAAGAAAACAGGAAAAGTTGTTGTAGCTCACTAAGCTCCAACTCTTTTGAGCATACAAGGGCAGCGACTTCGCTGCCCTTTTCTTTTTTACGCAACAATAATTTATTATTGCACGCGTCCACCATGAATTGTGGTACGCAATTATTATTTTATTACTTGTTGAAGAACCTACAATGGCTAAAAACCTGTTGATTGTTGAGTCGCCCGCCAAAGCCAAAACGATAGAAAAAATTCTTGGAAAAGATTTCCAGGTGAAATCCTGCTACGGACATATCCGCGACCTGGAAAAGGAAGATATGGGCATCGACATCAAGAATGGCTATCAGCCAAAATATGTCGTTTCAGAAGATAAAATCAGAGTTGTTAACGAACTGAAATCACTGGCCCAGAAATCGGAAGAGGTTTGGTTGGCAACGGATGAGGACCGTGAAGGGGAAGCGATCTCCTGGCATCTGTGTGAAGTGCTTGGACTCGACCCCACCAATACCAAAAGAATTGTATTTCACGAGATCACCAAACCCGCCATCAGGAAAGCCGTAGAACAACCGAGGACTGTGGACATGAATCTGGTGAATGCGCAACAGGCCAGAAGAGTTCTTGACCGGCTCGTAGGATTTGAGCTCTCACCGGTACTATGGCGGAAGATGAGCATGCGCAATAACCTTTCAGCAGGAAGGGTGCAGTCTGTAGCGGTGCGTCTGATTGTTGAAAGAGAACGGGAAATCCATCATTTCAAATCAGTCAGTAGCTTCAAGATCGAAGGCTTCTTCAAAGCCAATGATATTAATAAGAAGCCGGTTGTTTTTAAAGCGGAAGGACCTGAACGCCTTGAAAATGCCACCACTGCCCGTAATTTTCTTGAAGGCTGCCTGAATGCTACCTATAACGTGAGCGATATTCAGGTTAAACCGGCAAAGAAATCACCAACCGCTCCGTTCACCACTTCTACCCTGCAACAGGAAGCGAGCCGTAAATTAGGCTATTCGGTTTCCCGTACGATGCGTCTGGCACAAACACTCTATGAAAACGGACATATCACGTATATGCGTACCGACTCCGTTAACCTGTCCCAGACCGCTCTGGATGATATCAGAAATACCGTGGCAGCACAGTTCGGAGAACAATATTATCAGAAGCGGGTTTTCAAGAACAAGAATGAATCTGCTCAGGAGGCGCACGAGGCGATCCGACCCACTGATATGAAGCTGAGTGCAGTGGGAGATGCCGACACACAGAAGCTATATGATCTGATTTGGAAACGCACCATGGCCAGCCAGATGGCTGACGCAAGGATTGAAAGAACAATCGCAAAAATTGCAATTTCCACTCAACCGGAGCCGCTGACTGCCACAGGTGAGGTACTCAAATTTGACGGTTTTCTAAAAGTATATACAGAAGGACGGGATGACGATGATGGAGAGGAACAGACAGAAGGCATGCTTCCTCCTCTTACAATAGGACAGCAACTTGACCTGCAGGAGCTTCGGGCCACGCAGAAATTCACGAGGGCTGCTCCCCGGTATACGGAAGCCTCTCTGGTAAAAAAACTTGAAGAACTCGGCATCGGCCGGCCTTCGACATACGCACCTACGATCTCTACTATCCAGGCACGTGGTTATGTAGAAAAAAAAGATCGCGAAGGCACACAACGTGAATTTGAAATTCTCACCCTCAAAAACCAGCAGGTTCAGCAAGGAAAGGAAGTGGAGAATGTTGGAGTGGAAAGAGGAAAGATGTTTCCGACTGATCTGGGAATGGTAGTTACAGACTTTCTGAAGGAACATTTCAACCGGGTAATGGACTATGGCTTTACTGCGAGAATAGAAGAGGAATTCGATGAGATTGCGCAGGGCAAACTTACCTGGAGTAAAATGATCGACGCCTTCTATCATCCGTTTCACGAACGGGTGGAAAAAACAATTGAAACCGCAGCAAGGGCAAAGGGTGAAAGAGAACTGGGAACGGATCCCGAAACCGGGAAACCCGTTATTGCAAGATTGGGGCGATTTGGACCTATGGTGCAGATCGGTAGTGCAGATGCAGATGAAAAACCGCGGTTTGCAACCTTGAAATCGGATCAGAGTATTGAAACCATTTCATTTGAAGAAGCACTGGATCTTTTCAAACTGCCTATGGATCTTGGCACTTTCGAAGGCAAAGAAGTGTTGGTTAATATGGGCCGTTTCGGACCATACGTGAAATGGGGTGAACAATTCATCTCCCTTCCTAAAGGCGAAGATCCGCTGACGGTAGAACTGGAGAGAGCTATTGAACTTATCAAAGAGAAACAACAGGCGGATGCTCCCATAGCTCATTACAAAGGCAAGCCTGTAACGAAAGGCAAGGGCAGGTTCGGCCCTTTCATCAAATACGAGGATCTATTTATCAACGTCCCGCGCCGTTACAATTTCGACGCTCTATCCAGCCAGGATATTACAGAGCTGATTGAAGCGAAACTGGAAAAAGAGGCTAACCGTTATATCAGTCAATGGGAGGATGAGAAGATCGCAATAGAGAATGGTCGATGGGGACCGTTCATCCGCTTCGGGAAACTGATGCTGAAACTGGGAAGAAAACCAGACGGTGAAAAGTACACTTCTGAAGACTTACAGGACCTCACACTGGAAGAGGTCAAGAAAATGATCACAGATCAGATGCCCGGGGCATTTGATAAAAAATCCACTAAAAAATCTGCGAAATCTGCAGCTACGAAAAAATCTGCGGCAAAGAAAACAGCTCCGAAAAAATCTGCTCCGAAAAAGAAATAACAGGCGGCTTGTTTCAGTTACTGTTTTTTGTTGTAAATTTCTGTAGCTGAAAGGAATTAGTATGTGGGAGAACAAAGAAATCACAGCCTTGCTTCGGCTGATTGATGATCCGGATGATGAAGTGTTTGATACTGTAGCAGGAAAGATCCTCGATTATGGCAGGGCAATCATCCCGAACCTGGAGCAACTCTGGGAACATACGGCAGACGAATCCCTTCAGGAACGAATCGAGCAACTCATTCACCGCGTACATTTCCAGGACCTGCAACAGGAATTACTTCAATGGTCTCAGTCAAAACATCCCGACCTTCTGAAGGGTGCGATTCTGGTCGCACGGTATCAGTTTCCTGAACTGAATGTTCCTTCGATACTAACCCAGTTTGACCAGATCAGGAGAAATATCTGGCTGGAACTAAATAATTATCTCACTCCCCTGGAACAGGTCAATGTTCTCAATAGCATCCTCTACAACTATTACAAGCTGCAGGGACATGAAATAACAGAACGGGAACCGAAGTACTTTTTTATTAATCAAGTGCTGGAAAGTCGCCAGGGAAACTCCTATTCTATGGGAGTACTTTATCTCGCACTATGTGATATTCTGGACATACCCATTTTCGCAGTCGAAGTTCCCAGGCAGTTTATTTTTGCCTATATCGATACACTCTACCACTTCTTCAACCCGGATAATGAAGGGGTTCAGCAAATCCAGTTTTATATTGACCCATTAAATGGAATGGTCTATACGCAAAAGGATGTTGATGTGTATCTGAAGAAAATCAATGCTAATGACCGTTCTGACTACTTCAAGCCGCTCCTGGCAAAAAGAATCATCTTCAAAATGCTGGAGGAACTGGCGCTGTGTTACAGATACCGCAGGGAGGAAGATAAAGCTGAAGAAATTCAGCAATTGATGAGAATCCTCGTGACTGACGAACTGTCTTCCCAGGAATGATCAGAGTTCATGATGAGCGTTCCAGAACATCATAAGATCAGCTAACGCAACTGCCGTTGCTGATTCTACCACCACGGGAGCCCGCAGCGCGATACAAAGATCATGTCGGCCTTTTACCTGAAATGGAGCGATTTCATTTATAGCCCTGTTCCAGGTCTTCTGCTCTTTCGGCGTACTGCTTGTGGGTTTAATCGCAACCCTGAAACACAGCTCATTGCCGTTTGTAATACCGCCATTGACACCGCCTGCATGATTGGTAAGTGTTGCGCCCTTTTCATTCAGGATGGGATCATTGTGCTCGGATCCTTTCATTCTGCTGGCGTTAAAGCCAGAACCGAATTCAATACCCTTCACTGCCGGTATGGAAAATACGAGATGGGCTATCATCGACTCCACACTATCGAAAAACGGTTCGCCCAACCCGACAGGAAGCCCCTTCACTGTACATTCGATCAGGCCTCCAATGCTATCCTGCTCTTCCATTGCCTGTTGAATTGCTTCTTCGATATTCCCGGACCCACCAGCCTCAATTAACCGTGCCGTAATCTGCAGATGTTTCAAAAGCTTCTTTGCCACCACCCCTGCCGCAACAAGTGCAACGGTGAGTCGGCCGCTGGAATGCCCACCTCCACGGTAGTCATTGAAACCTCCAAATTTTTCATTTAGAACGAAGTCTGCATGGCCTGGCCGGGGTGTTTCCCTTAGCTTTTCATAATCTGATGACCTGGTATTACTGTTCTCGAATACGATAGTGATCGGCGCGCCTGTAGTTCTTTCGTTGAAAATTCCGGACTGGAAAACCGGCAGATCGCTTTCTTTTCGTGGTGTGGTACCCGGAGCGCCCGCCTGTCTGCGTCTCAGATCCTCCAGAAAGTCGGAGTCTTTGATCTCGATACCCGCAGGACAACCATCAATGGTAAGGCCCACTATCGGGCCATGTGATTCTCCAAAGATCGAGATCCTGAAAATGCGGCCAAAAGTATTCATAACACTAAAGTAATTGCTAATAATGGTTTCTAGTCACCAAACACCACCTCAGCCCCCAAATGCTGAAGGTGTAAAAAAAACTCCGGATAAGATTTGTTTACCGCTTCAGCACCGGTTATAACAACGGAAGCCTCAGACCTCAGCGACATGATGGATGCTGCCATCACAATTCTGTGATCATTGAAGCTGTCAACAACCGCGGGCTGGACCATCTGTCCACCTTCAATCACCAGAGTATCTTCTTCTGAATAATGCTCCACGCCAAAACTGGCAAGCATCGCTTTTACAGAAACCAATCTGTTGCTTTCTTTATGCAGAAGCCTGCTCATACCCCGGATGGTGGATCTACCTTCGCAAAACGCAGCCAATGTCGCCAGTACCGGCACAAGATCAGGAGCGTGCGTAGCATCGAAATCAAATGCCTTCAGGTCGCCACCCGTGACCAGAATATCTCCATCCTGCAGAAAGGTAACTGATGCACCTGCCTCCTCGAGTAGTTTGGATATAATCCTGTCGGACTGCATCGAATCAACGCTGAGACCTGAGAGTCGGACGCTTCCACCAATTGCAGCAGCCACCAGAAAGCTTGCTGCACTACTCCAATCTGATTCAACCTCAAAAACAACGGATTCAATGTTAAAGTGTCTGGAAGCTTTGATCTGAAACTGTTCATAGTTTTTGTGCTCTACGTCATATTTAAAATGCTTTAGCACCTGTAATGTCAGATCGATATAGGGCTTGCTGACGAGATTATGAACCTTTATACTGATTGCCTCTTTGGTCGATGCGGCAAAAGCAAATAATAGCCCTGTCAGAAACTGTGAACTTGTACTTCCGTCAATTTCCAGGGGTCCTGGTTTCAGCGGGCCCTGAACTGTAAAAGGCAGTCGTCCTGTAAATCCGGAAAGACTTACACCCATTGCTGGTAATATCTGTGCAAACTCATCCATTGGGCGGTTCAGCAGACTTCCGGTTCCTGTTATCCGGACCTTCCTTTCAGATATGGCTACGATTGGCGTGAACAGACGGCAGGCCAGTCCGCTTTCGCCACAATTTATTACAGCTTCGGGAGTCACTGTACCCGATGAAATGATCTTCAACTCATTGTCTGAGTCTGATAATATCCTGGCGCCAAGCTGTTGGATCATTTGTAATGCGGCAAGCTCATCCTGGGACTTTCCGGGATACCGGATGATCGTTTCACCCTTTTGCAGCAAAGCAGCAGCACAAGCTCTTTGCATCAGGCTTTTCGAAGAAGGTATCCGAAGATTTCCCTCTATGTTCCCCGGTCTAATGGTTGCCTTCATGAAGGTAAAGTTCCAGAATGCGATGTATATCATCCAGCGCTACCGGTCTGATCACTGCCTTCCCTACCCTTTCGAGCAGAATAAAATCAATCAGATCTCCTCTGCGCTTTTTGTCTGCAGTCAGCGTACGCATGACTTCGTCTGGATTGAACAGATAACTGGTCGGTAGCTCATATTGTCTTAACAGTCTCTGTAGCGACGCTGTGACCTGGGATGGGAGTCCTGTCAGTTGCTCTGAAAGCCTCGCAGCAACCATCATCCCAATGCTGATGGCCTGTCCATGAGACAGGTTGTACAGGTTCTCGATTGCATGACCCACCGTATGACCAAAATTGAGCAATTTCCGTCTGGATCGCTCCTGCTCGTCTTCGACCACGACCTGAATTTTCAGATTACAACAACGCTGGATAAGCATTTTAGTACGTTCAACATCATTCTGGAGTTCCTGAAGATTTCCATCGGACAGCAGGCTGTATAATGCAGCATCTGATATGCAGGCGTACTTTATTATTTCAGCGAATCCGTTGGCCCATTCCTCCCGGGGAAGGGTAGATAGCAAGCTGGTGTCAAGAAAGAGAAATTCCGGCTGCCGGATCGTCCCAAGAACGTTCTTGAAAGCACCTGAATTAATTCCGTTCTTGCCACCTATTGAAGCATCCACCATTGCCAACAGAGTTGAGGGTATGAACCCAAAGGGAACCCCTCGCTTGTAAAGGGCAGCTACAAATCCGGTGATATCCGTGACCACGCCACCACCAAAGCCCACGAGAACCGTACTCCTGTCCGCCCCCAGTCGCAGTAACTCCTCAGTCAGAAACCGTATTGTTTCCAGAGACTTTGAGCCTTCTCCTGGCGGGATAGAAAGTACGGAAACATTCTCCGGGAAGTCGTTGTAAAGGCGCTGGACCTGGTTATCAGTAATTACTACATATTTCCTTCCAGCCAGCATGTCGGCCAGATGCTGTAATCTAAACTCAGGAACGAATCGCGTAGTACCGGAAGCAAATCTGATTGACTCATCCATTGTTTCAAAAATAGTCTGTATCAGGTAAAACAATAGCCGGAAACTGTTAATCTATTAGCAGACAAAACATCAGCCCTTTGATAATTCGTACCTTTGCGGTCTTTTTAATCTGACAATTTCGAACATGAGCAGGAATGGGAAGGTTCTGGTAGCGATGAGCGGCGGTATCGATAGTACGGTAACTGCACTGATGCTCCATAACCAGGGTTATGAGGTAGTAGGAATTACCATGAAGACCTGGGACTATGCTGCCTCAGGCGGTGGCAAGAAGGAGACGGGTTGCTGCAATCTGGATTCCTTCAACGACGCGCGACTTGCTGCGGTGGAGAATGGCTTCCCACACTATGTATTAGATATTCGCGAAGAATTTGGGGACTACGTCATCCAGAACTTTGTGGATGAGTACATTGCCGGCCGGACACCCAATCCCTGCGTATTATGTAATACACATATCAAATGGGCTGCTCTGCTCAAGCGCGCCAACGCACTTGGTTGCGATTTTATCGCCACCGGTCACTACGTCAAGGTCAGGGAAGAAGGTGGTAGACATGTGCTTTCAAAAGCCCGTGATCTGACAAAAGATCAGAGCTATGTTCTTTGGGGACTAAACCAGGAATGCCTGAGTCGGAGCATCTATCCGCTCGGTGATTACCTGAAGACAGAGGTACGGCAGATAGCCTATGATCTGGGATACAAGGAACTCTCCAGGAAGGCGGAAAGCTATGAGATCTGCTTTGTTCCTGACAATGACTACAGGGGCTTTCTGAAGCGCCAGATCCCAACACTGGAAGCCGAGGTGGAAGGTGGAGATTTTGTCTTATCTGATGGCACCGTGGTTGGCAAACACAGGGGTTATCCGTTTTATACTATTGGCCAGCGTAAAGGCTTAGACATCGCGCTTGGGAAACCTATGTTTGTGACCCATATAGATCCGGATACCAACAGAGTCGCCTTAGGTGAAGCCCATGAGCTTCAACAGAAAAACATGCTGGTAGGTGGCCTGAACATGATTAAGTATTCCGGCATCGAAAGCGGCATGGAGGCTATTTCAAAGATCCGATACAAAGATCCCGGAACTGAGAGCAGATTGTTTCCTGAGGGTGATAAAATCCGGGTGGAGTTCGCCCACTCTGTGAATAGTATCGCTCCGGGTCAGTCGGCTGTGTTCTACGAAGGCGACGATGTTATCGCAGGCGGCATTATCCATAAAGGCTGGTCGGAATAATTGACTTGTTGCGACTCCGGCGAGGACACCCGACCGATTACATATCGGCAGTCCCGGAAACCCACCTCTTTACAGAGCAATAATCGCTATAGTTTTTTCGTTTCTTTAACTATATTTACACACATTAGCGATCTGAAATTCTATGAATAGAAAGTTTTTACCAGCTCTGCTTGTCGCTGTTCTGAGTGTAGTTTTCTTTTCCTGTAAAAAGGAGACTGACGATAAATTCAAAGGAGACTATAGCAGGGCCTACTTCCCGATGGAGATAGGACGATTTGTAACTTATGACGTAGACTCCACTCTTTGGGATGATTTTAAGCAGGTTAAGAGTATCCATAAATACCAGATGCGCTACATCATTGCTGACACCTTCACAGATAACCAGGGCAGGCCTTCATATCGACTGGACGTACTTTTAAGGAAAGGTGATACGCTCCCCTGGAACCAACATCGCGTTCTTTACGTGACTGAAACCGAGAACCATCTTGAGTGGGTAGAGAATAACCTCAGGTTTATTAAGCTGGTATTCCCAATCGCTAATGATGTTCAGTGGAAAGGGAATAGTATGATACCGGTTCTCGATCAGCAATATCAGTATTTCCAGGACTGGACTTACCGGTATGAAAACTTCGAACAACCATTCAATCATAATAAAGCCCAGTTTGATAATACTGTGACTGTGATGCAGATCGACGAAGAACTGAACAATCCTGAAACGATGCCGGATGCCTATGCATACAAAACCTACGGTAAGGAAGTGTATGCTTATGATATCGGAATGGTATACCGGGAAATCACCCGCTGGGAATACCAACCTGCTCAACCGAATAAGTTCAGGCGCGGCTATCAGGTAGTCATGAAGGCAATTGATCATAATTAATCAGTTGGATGCACCTGAAACCATGGATACTATCACTTCTGCTTCTTTCATTACTGGCCAATAAGGTCTCAGCACAGGGGCAGTATGCTTTCAGGATCACACTTACTGACAAATCCGGCGCACCTTCCGTAGCCAATCCTTCCGTATTTCTCTCTCAAAGGGCAATTGACAGACGTAGCCAACAGGGCATCGCTGTGGACTCTACAGACCGTCCTATCTCACCGGTTTATACCGATAGCATTCTGAGATTAACACAAGGTAAGTTTCACGTTAAATCAAACTGGCTCAATACACTAGTAATACTTTTGGAAGATTCTGGCAAAATCCTCCAGTTGCAGGGCCTCAGTTTCATTCAGGATATCAAGTTGGTAGGTTTCTATGTGAATGGACTGCATATAGTATCTCCCTCTGGAGATAGTTCCGCAAAACCGGATGATCCGGTTTCTGAAACGGCATTCAAAACCTCGGCTGATCCTGCCTGGTATGGATCTACCTGGGGACAGACTAATTTCTCCGGTGGACAATGTCTGCATGACCAGGGATGGCTCGGACAGGGAAAACTCATTGCAGTTATCGATGACGGGTTTCATGGCGTCAATACAGCCGCTCCTTTTGACAGCCTTTTTTCGTCTGGCAGAATTAAAGATCACTACAACTTTGTGAAGGCTGACCCTGATGTTTTTGGCTTTAGCGCCCATGGAACACAGGTTTTAAGCACAATTGCCGCCTACGAGCCCAATTCTTATGTCGGAGCAGCACCACTAGCTGATTTTGCGCTATACATCTCCGAGGAAATTACGGGCGAACAACAGGTGGAACTGGATAATCTTATCGCAGCCTTCGAAAGAGCGGACAGCGTTGGAGCAGACATCGTCAGCACCTCTCTGGGCTATAATATTTTTTATGGTATTAGCGCCTATCAGTTTTCCAATGCGGAACTTAATGGTAAGTCTACACCCGCGTCCCGGGCCGCTAATCTGGCAAGCCAGAAAGGTATGCTTATGGTGATAACGATGGGAAACGAAGGCACTGGCGGCTTGCTCTCTCCTGGTGACGCGGATAGCGCGCTGACCGTAGGTAACATGAACGCATCAAAGATTCCTGCCAGCAATAGTGGCTATGGCCCCAACGGTGATGGTGTCATCAAACCTGAGGTGACCGGCCTTGGATCACCTGCCCAGGTTGTATCAAGTAATGGAAATATTTTCGGAGTCAACGGCACCTCAGTCGCTACGCCTCAAATTGCCGGATATGCTGCCTGTCTTTGGCAGGGCTTTCCCGCTTTGACATCGTGGGAGCTCAAACGAGTGATCGTAGCAGGAAGTAATCTCTGGCCCAATGCGCAGATGCCACAACATGGATATGGTGCAGCCGATTTCTGTAAATCTTTGACAATACTCGACCTGGAAGAGGTACCATCACGAGAGGCACCTGAACTATCTATTTCCCCCAATCCCTTTGAGCGATCCATCAAGCTAAAAGTCACAGCAAAAAAACAGGGGCCTCTTCAATTAATAGTCAGCGATCTTACAGGAACAATCGTTCTGCAAACGGAAGTGTTCCTGAAGCAGGGACAAAATGATATCCCTCTTATGATTCAGGAACAGCTTTCAACGGGGGTCTATCTTGGTTGCTTCAAATGGGATAACCAGGAGAAGACGATTAAACTGATGAAATACTAGCTTTTCAAAACAGCTACAAACATACTGTCAGCTCTTTCTCCTATTCCGTTCAACAGGTTCATAGATTCTATTGAAAGTCCCTCCCGCGTGAGGTGTTCTACAACCTCTTCATTCTCCTGCCTGAATACTGAACAGGTAACATAAATCAACCTGCCACCCTTTTTAAGAAAGTTCACAGCGTTGAGAGCTATCGCGGACTGCCGGGTTGCATATTCCTGCACTATTGACGGCTCAAAGAAATATAACTGTTCGGGAGTTCTGGCCCAGGTACCGGAACCAGAACAGGGCACATCACAAATTATCTGATCAAACATCTTTCCTGTTAAATGCCGACTGAGCTGCGAGGCATCGGTAGCATCTACAACTATGGATTCGGGAAGTGGAAGATCGTACAGTCGGAAACGTTGCCGCAGATTATGCAGGATAGACGCCCGCTTATCCGTAACGGTCAAGTGAATGTTGGGTTCCTGATCCATTAACAGAAGAGATTTTCCACCTGCGCCCGAACAGCAATCCCTCCATTTCTGCCCTTTTCGTGGTTGGATAAAACTACCTGTCCGCCTGGAGGAAAGATCCTGAACGACATAATCCTCCGCCCTCAGTATCTGATCAATCGGTGTTCCATTTGGAAGCTCTATCACATCCTGATCCCTTGTATTGTAACTGATACCCTTTTCATTGAGCGCTTTAATCACCTGGCTTCTTCGCGCTCTGATCCGAATGAACAAAGACGGTTGGCGCAGCATGGACATCAACCATTCATCCTTCGTTAACCCCTCGGACAACATCGGGACTGTCGGAGCAAGATGCTCCGTATTCCAGCTGGCAATAGGATTCAGGAAGATCAGCTTCTCCTGCAGCGGTAATGATTTGACGTGCTGAAAACTTTCCGGGAGGAGCCCTAACACTTTGCTTTCATTAGTATCACAGATCAGCAGACTACACTCCAGACGAGTTCGCATAGCCAGTTCCGCAGGAAATCCCTTTGCTGCACGGTACCAACAATAGGCCATTTCAGACAGAATCCGCCGGTCTCGACTGCCAAGCGCTGGGTGCTGCCTGAAATAGGTTTTCAGATAATAAGCAAGCGGCAATTGACAGGTGTAGGAACTGATAATGGTGTTTATATGGTTCCAGATATAACGCAACAGAGCAGTGTTTTAGAAGCAGCAAGGTTGCAGCACCTGCATGCATCGGACCGGTGAAGTTATATAGAATTCACTTTCTCACCTTTACTTCCAGTTGTGGTATCCAATCCCCAGCATGGGAGTAAGGTGAGTTTAAGGGTTTTGACTCGTACCATTCTCAATCCACCCTTAGGGAACTAAAGCTTTAGAAAAAAAACTGCCGTCCGGAACGGACGGCAGTCAAACTTTTAAAAGACTATCAAACTTCTAGCAAAGCCTGTACAGGGTCTTTTGCAATCAGAAGCAACTCGGGATTTTCCAGTAACTCTTTAACCCTTACGAGGAAGCTCACTGATTCTCGTCCATCAATAATCCGGTGATCATAGCTTAATGCCAGATACATCATAGGACGTGCTTCAATTTTTCCGTTCACGACCATCGGACGCTCCTGGATTTTGTGCATTCCGAGGATAGCAGACTGGGGAATATTGATGATTGGTGTGGACATAAGAGAGCCGAAAACGCCACCATTTGTGATCGTGAAGGTGCCACCGGTCATCTCTTCCATACTGAGCTTGTTCTCACGGGCTTTTTTGGCCAGCTCCAGCACTTTGCTCTCAATCTCTGCCATACTAAGGCTTTCGGCATTCCGTATCACCGGCACCACCAGACCTTTAGGAGCAGAAACTGCTATAGAGATATCGCTATAATCATGATAAACGATCTCTTCCCCATCGATATAGGCATTCACTGCCGGCCATTCCTGGAGTGCTATACAACACGCTTTTGTGAAAAAAGACATGAAGCCGAGATTGACCCCGTGCATCTCTTTAAAGGTGTCCTTATACTTTTTCCTGATCTCCATGATCCTGCCCATATCCACTTCGTTGAAAGTAGTGAGCATGGCAGTGGTATTCTTGGCTTCTACCAGACGACGGGAAACGGTCTTACGCAGATTGCTCATCTTCTCTCTGCGGTCATTGCGGGAGAATGCCTCTGCCCCACCCTTTCTGCCTGGGTTGGTAAGCGCTTCAAGAACATCATTCTTCAAAATTCTTCCCATTGAGCCAGATCCCTTTACCTGTGCAGGATTCACCTGCTTATCCGCCATTATGGATCGGGCGACAGGAGTTGCCCTGACATCAGTGGGAACCTCCTTAGCCGGGGCTGCAGCCTTCTGCTCCTTTGCAGGCGCTTCAGATTTTTGCGGTGTTGGTGGAGGTGTAGCGGCTCCTTCAGGCCTTGCAGCGGTTTCATCGATCTTACAGGCCAGATCACCGATATTCAGCGTATCTCCTTCTTTTGCAACGATGTGCAGAATGCCTGCCTTCTCTGCGTTCAGTTCGAATGTAGCCTTTTCAGATTCCAGTTCACAGATCAATTCGTCACGTTCAACCCATGCTCCATCCTCCTTCAGCCATTTGACCAGGGTCACCTCATTGATTGATTCCCCTACGGCAGGCACTTTTATGTCTATCATGGAAAAAATATGATGTTTAGCGGGGTGCTAAATTAGCAAACACCTGTGCATTCACCAAAAAGACCCGGGCGGCTGCACACTATAGATACGATCCCGGACCAGGCTAACTGAACCGGGTGCGCTTTTTTTATAGATTAGATTAAAATTAGTGAACTTGATTCCAGATGATATTCAAAAGCTGCTGATTGCTACACTACTGGGTGCTGTAATTGGCCTTGACCGGGAATACCGGGGAAAGGCAGCTGGATTTCGCACGCTGATGCTGGTGAGTATGGGTTCAGCATTATTTACAATTGTCTCGTTCAGGATGATTTCCCTGGACCCCTATAACAATAGCGACGTAACAAGGATAGCTTCCAATATCCTGACGGGCATCGGCTTCCTGGGTGCAGGGATCATATTCAGGCGCCACATGGATGTGCAGGGATTGACTACAGCGGCGACGGTTTGGGCAACAGCAGCGATCGGAATGTCTGTAGCGATCGGCTCCTACACCATAGCAGTCGTAGGCACTATCGTCACCTGGCTCACACTATCACTCATGCATCGCTTCGAACAAGGCTTCGAAAAATGGTATTCTGTAGAAAAGTATCAGATTACCTGGGATGGTGAGCGTTACGGCATGATCGATTGTGCAGAGTTCTTCGGGGAAAATACCTTTGTTCTCAAACAAACAAAAATCCTTAAAAAGGAGCACCTCATAACTGCTGAGTGGACGATACGAGCCAGACGCAGCACTCATAGGCTTTTTACCGAAAAAGTTCTTCAGGACCCTCGTATTACGAGCCTTCATTACTAAGAAAACGACTTCCAAATGCAAAGGGCATCAGGCAGTCTGCCGTTTCCAGAAATATAAAATCGCCCGCGGAATTGCACAGGTAGATCGTTACAGGTTTACCCTGCCATTGCTCTACTTCCAGTAAAGATTGACGACATATACCGCAGGGCGAAATGGGCTTCGTCGTCTTCATAGGATCTTCATAGGTAACCAGCAGTGTCTTAACGTATCTGGACTTATCAGTCATTTCCAGCGATGCTAATGCTGCCCTTTCAGCGCAGATACCCGCAGGATAGGAGGCGTTTTCGTGATTGGATCCTGTGAGTATGGATTGATCACTCAACAAGATCGCAGCCCCGACACGGAATCCGGAATATGGTGCATAGGCAGTGGCGATTGCCCGTTTTGCTTCATCAAATAATGCTTGTATTTCTGCGCGTTCCTCCGTGATGGCCCCGCGCCTGTAATTGAAGCTATAGCGATCCATAGTTGTTATTGCGCCAGTAGAATTCCCGCCCTGCAACAGACGATTCCTAAAACTACACTTATTCCTACATAGAGTACTCCAGTGAAGATTTTTTTGCCCCAAAACCCCATCATCCCTGCCAGGTATATTTCGGATCTGGCACTTTCTTTTGAGATACCTCCCAGAAGAACTCCGGCGAGAAAACAACCCAGGAGGTTGACAAATAATGTTACACCCGGGAGCCCAGGCAAACCCTTGTTTCGGAGCATTAGATGAACTGCATATCTTGCTATACTTCCCGCAGCTCCTCCGGCTGCAACAAAAAGAAAAGCGCGTAACATATGCTAAAGTTACGCGCCTTTCTATGAAGCTTTTCTATGACTATTCAACCCAGTCTGCTATGAACAGATTGGTATCGTGACCACCGCCATTATTCCTGTTAGAGCTGAATATTATTTTTTTCCCATCAGGTGAGAACATTGGGAAAGCGTCGAACCCACCATCAGTAGATACTTTTCTCAATCCCGTGCCATCCATATTGATGATATACATATTGAAAGGAAATCCGCGCTCATATTCATGATTCGATGCAAAAATGATACGTTTACCGTCGGGCATAAAATTCGGAGCCCAGTTTGCCTTGCCGAGGCTGGTAACCTGGCGGGCATCTGAACCATCTGCATTAGCAACAAATACTTCCATATTTGTAGGCATTACCAGCCCCTGAGCGAGTAGATCTTTATATTCTCTAATCTCCTGTTCGGTCTTTGGACGGGAAGCTCTCCAGAGAATTTTGGTTCCATCGGGGGAAAACCAGGCTCCACCATCATAACCGATATCGGTCGTTACCTGCTTCACATTGCTTCCATCGATATCCATTACATAGAGATCAAGATCTCCATTACGCATTGATGTAAAGACGATTTTGTCACCTTTGGGAGAAATTGTTGCCTCAGCATCATAACCGGGTTCAGTTGTGAGCTGTTTTACTACTTTGCCTTCAAGATCAGACACGAACAGATCGTACGAATCATAGATCGGCCAGACATACTTTTTGAGCTTCTGACGATCCGGTAGGGGTGGGCACTTTTCACTCCCCAGGTGCGTGGAGGCATAAAGCACATGTTGCATATCCGGCATCAGGTAAGCACAGGTTGTTCTTCCAAGACCGGTACTGACCATCTTATACTGAAACTCCTCATTCCCGGAAGGAATCTTTCCATAAAATATCTGATCACATTCCGGACCCTCCTGCTTATGGGTACGCTGGAAAATGATATGATCGTTGTCATACCCGAAATAGGCTTCCGCATTGTCACCACCGAAGGTGAGTTGTTTTACGTTTTTGAAATGCTTCTCATCCGGATAGACCAGATCTTTCATTTCGGATACGTCACTGTTCGCAGCCGGATGCTGTGCAAATGATGCAAAGGCAGATGCCAGCAGCATTCCCGATAATAATACCTTGATTTTCATAATATTGACTGCAAAGCTACGCCCATCCGCTTTAACAGGGGATGATAACTGTCACCGAATTGTCAAAGGAAACCAGTTATTTCGCGTTACGCTTTAGGTACTCATCAATCTCAGCGAGCTTGAAGGTATCTTTTATCTTCACCCTTCCATCCACTTCCTGAAGAGTTGCACATTCGATCTTTGGATCGTGTTCGAAGAACAAAATCCAGTCACCGGTAACAGCCTCTCTCAAAATTTTCTTTTTCTCCTTTAGCGTTTCCAATGGCTGCATATCATAAGCCATGACCCAGGGAATCGAAACATGCGCTGCACTTGGTAGCAGATCCGCGCAGTAGAGAATCGTCCTGCCATTATATTCTATTTGAGGCAGCATCATACCCTCTGTATGTCCGTTCACCACTCTTACCTGGATATCCTGCACCCATTCACTTCCGTCCATAAGCTCAATATGTCGGAGGATGCCTTCCTTTTCCGCCAGCGGAACAAAATTCTCTTTCAGAAATGACGCTTTCTCACGATCATTAGGTGAAAGCGCAGATTTCCAATGGACTTCATTACTCCAGTAAAAAGCTTTTGGAAATGTTGGCACCAGCTGATCTCCTTCTTTCCTCACTGCCCCACCTGAATGGTCGAAATGCAGATGTGTCAGAAACACGTCTGTTATATCTTCCGGTTTGAAACCATATATAGCGAGGCTATCGATCAGTGATGCATCTCCGTGAGGATGGTAGAAACTGAAGAACTTCTGATCCTGTTTATCACCCATACCGGTATCAATAAGGATCCTGTAGTTCCCATTCTCGATCAGCATACACCTCATCGCCCAGCTACACATGTTATTATCATCTGCCGGATTTGCTTTCTGCCACATGGTTTTAGGGACCACACCGTGCATAGCACCACCATCCAGTTTGAAATATCCTGCGTTGATTGTATACAGTCTCATAATGTTCAGACTACTGTTTTTTGTTTACCTGTACTTTTTGCTTTAACCAGGGCAAGATACAAAATGAGCATGCCCAGGGCAAAAAAACTAACGAGGGCAAAGATGCTGTTTCTCATGGAGCCTGTCAGTTCTTCAATAAATCCGAAACTGAACAAGCCGAACACAATTGCAAGCTTTTCTGTCACATCGTAAAAACTGAAAAAGGAGGTAGTATCCCTGGTAGGCGGCATTAGCTTAGCATAGGTAGATCGGCTCAGACTCTGAATGCCGCCCATCACCAACCCCACAACGGATGCGATGATGTAGAACTCAGTAGCAGTGGTTATAAAATATGCGTATACACAAATACAGATCCAGATACCGGTCACAAACAATAATGTCTGCAGATTTCCAAAACGCATGGAAAGTCGCGCCATCAATTGCGCTCCCGCTATGGCCACCAGCTGAATGATCAAAATAGTAGTTATCAGCTCAGCGGTCTCCAGCTTCAGTTCTTTACTTCCGAAAATTGTCGCAGCCAGCATAACTGTCTGGACTCCCATGCTATAGAAGAAGAATGCTGCGAGGTAGGTACGTAATACGGGAAGATCCCTGACCTGTCGCCACACTTTGCGCAGCTCATGAAAGCCATTGGTTAGAATAGAGTGCTCCGGGTGCTGTGCCAGAGGCTTTCCCTTTGGAAGCCGGGTCAGCGGGATATGTGCGAACGCAAACCACCAGATTCCCACCAGAAGAAAAGAAAACCTCGATGCATCACCATCATCAAAAATCCCAAGCCAGTTGAAGCTATCGGGGAAAAACACAAATACAAAGCAAATAAGCTGCAGTAACACGCTCCCGACATACCCGTAGGAGAAACCTCTCGCACTGAGCTGGTCACGCTCCTCAGAAACGGCTATTTCCGGTAGATAGGCATTGTAGAAAACCAGGCTGCCACAATACCCTATCGCGGCAACGGCAAACAATACCACCCCTAGTTCCAGCCTGTCAGGTGTAAAAAAGTATAATCCTGAACAGGCAGCTGCTCCCAGATAGCAAAACACTCGCATGAAGTGCTTTTTGTTTCCCCGATAGTCCGCAATGGAAGAGAGAACAGGAGAAAGTAATGCTATGATTAAATAAGCTGCAGCCAGCGCATAGTCGAATAAAGCAGTATTTACAAAGCTAAATCCGAAAAACTCCACTTTGTCATTCAGAATTTTATCACCTTGCTTTTCACTTGTGATCGCCTCGTAGTATGCCGGAAATATAGTGGAAGTAATGACCAGGTTGTAGGCACTATTGGCCCAGTCATACATCGCCCAGGCTCGATGGGTCCTTTTGATGTTCGTCGCAGTCATGAGGTCGTTAAAGTAAATAAATAGGCCGCACAATCTTCGTAGCCTCACAAAAAACAATAAAAAGTTTAATAAGCAGGTGGATTTAAGAATTGAATTTCTTAACTTTAAAAGACTCACACACAACAGCTTATGAAACGTTTATCGTGGGCAGGCTTACCACTCCTCCTTTTTGTCCTGACTTCCGGCTGCAGTAAGACTTCTGACCTGAGCAACAAAACCAGATTGCACGTAAATCTGATTCAGATTTCGAACACTGCCGGAGAAGCAACTCAAGGTTCTGAAATCGTACTTAGAAGATTGGAAGATGGTGATATGAACAGACTGTTTGCCACTATTCCGGCGAGTGTAGTTTTTACCGAGCTGCAACCTGGTGCCTATACAATACATGGCGAGCACTCCTTCAGCATAGATACCATACATCTCGAACTTCAGCAGAATGAAGAAAAAAAGGTGATTTTACAGTTTCCTTGAGAAAAACATCGGAATTATCTTCTGACCCGAAGATCTTCGGTGTCGTCAATTGAGGGAGACTCCAGGAAGTGAAACAGGAACACTGTTATGAAACTTCAATGGCTGACAGACAGCGTCTTTGAAAAGGTTTCTAAGAGGAAAATCGGCAACAATAGTAAGGGCTTCCTGCTCGTCCTCTGCTTCAACAATACACCAAATCTGGTTTCCTGAGAGCGAAACACTGTAGGAAATTAAATGACCCACAGCGAGTAATCTGTCGATATGCGTTCGTTGTAAAGAGGTCAACGATGCGACCTGATCGTTGACCTCTGTAAGTTCTATATGAAACAGATATGCGGACATTCAATTTACGATAACTATCGTACAAGAGTGACATTTCCTGATTGTCGGAATCGCTGTCCTTCATAACAGAATCCGTCAGCTTCCCAGACATATACACCAAACGGAGCAGGTTCACCATTTACAGTACCATCCCACCGTCTGGTCACATCATCGGATTCGAATACCATTCTACCCCAACGATCAAAAATTCTGAAATAATTCAGCTTTACAACCTGCCTGTTCATAATTCCAAAATGATTGACATTACCGGTTCCGCTTTCCGGAGCGAAAGCATTGGGCAGATTCAGATCATTACAGGTTACTCTTACGACAACGGTATCGATATCATAGCAACCAAAAGAATTCCTTACTTCCAGATAGTAGGTAAAATCGTAGGGTGGACTTACTACTGCATTAGGACCATCCTCACTTAAGATAAACTGATTAGGAAGCCAGGTGTAAGTGTAGCTGGGATCACCAAGTTGAGGACTGATGCTGGTGAGCGGGCCACCGATCATTGTTTTGGCACCGTCATGCAGCATTCTGTCAGGACCCGCATCAGCGCGGTTCTTGATCACTTCTACGGTTATAGGAGTATCAACGATACATCCGTTGGAATAGGGAAGTACAAGATGATAATCCACTGTATACTCAGGCCATACCCGTACGGTCATAGCAGAAGTATCAGAGATATTGTAGTTTGGATACCAGGTATAGCTGAGCGGCCCTGCAGCCTGAACAAATACTGTTACCGTATCTCCCTGGCAAATGGTTGTATCATTATGGAACGCCATTGGAGGGATAGGCAGAACGACAATTTGTTTACACTCTACCATCATATCAGGACGGCCTTCATTTACTGCCAGATATACATTGTAGGTGCCTGGACGGGAATAACTGTAAACCGGAGGCACCTTATTCGTGGAGGAGGCAATGGAAGAATTCGTACACTGAGGGTACTTTATCACGGAAAGTGAACTATCCCCTGCATTTACGAGAAACATGAAGATATCATCCCTATCGCGAATGATCTGTGTAAGACCTGTAGGTACATTCAGATCAGCGATCGCAGGCAACAGTGTGGGAGTATAGGGACCATTGATGAGATCACCTACCTGGACTTTAGTTACATCGCTGCTCACTCCGTTTGCAATGTAGAAATAGCTACCACCACAATCTCTGATAAAACTGATGGCAGTAGGTCCGAAGATCCTGTTCATCATATTACCGAGATTATTGGGAGTGGGTGTTCCTGCAAAGCTTGTCCCGAGATCCATACGCACCAGTTCACTACTGAGTTCATTGACGATGAACAAATGCCAGTTTCCGTTTTCAAGAACAGATATGATATCAGTTGGCTGGCTCAGTCCGAAGCCTGCGCCAAGGTCGGCAGGATATGGTGTATAGGAGATATTAGTACCAAACTCCAGTCTGAGCAAACGGTTATCTCCGTGGTTGGCTACATACCCATAGTAATTATCACTTTCTTTTTGAACGATGATACCACGGGGACTATTGAAGTGGCCATAAAGATTACCAAAGTTTACGGCTGCAGGTCTTGTATTTTCCAGGTCAGCACCAAAATCAAATCGGGCAAGCGTAGAAGATGCTGAGTCAATACCACCCACTACAAAAAGAAACCAGTCACCATTGTCGTCCTGAAACATCGTCATATCGGTAGCATAATCAGGTACCGTACCATTGATATCACCGATCTGTACAACTTTTGGAGTATCATTAAGTGAAGTCCCGAAATCCAGTCTGAGAAGCGTTCCTGTAGCAGTATTGGTAACAAACCCGTAATAATAAGCCCCTTGTTTCGCGATGATGATATCGCCAGGAAGTTTGAAGTTTGTGGAATCTACACCGTAATTTTCGCCAACGGCGTTCTGAACAAGATATGCAGAACAGAAACCCCAGTAATAACTTGCAGCATTGACACTGTCTGACAATTGGATGGGTTGACGAACACAAACAGTATCAGGAGCACTAAACAGGCTTTGGGCTTTTAAATTATTCAGTTGAGACACCACCAGGAGTGCTACAAGAAACAAGCAATTTCTCATAATTCTGTACAGGAATTTCGCTTTATATTGGGCTAATATAACAATTCGGGGAAAACTTTTATAGCAATACAGTATTTTTATTTCACTAAACCAATTTTTTAGTCATGATCCAATTTTACTTGCCTACCCATTATCTCAAAAAGACTGCATTCCTCCTCCTTTTCGTTGGCCTGGCCGTTCAGTCTTTCGGAAAAGAAGGGATGTGGCTCCCCCCAACGCTTAAGCAAAGGGCAGCGGATATGAAAAGTATGGGTTTGCAAATCCCTGTTGAAAAGATCTATAATGAAGATGGAACAGGTCTGAACAATGCGGTGGTCCTGTTTGGAAGAGGCTGCACCGGCGAAATCATTTCTTCCAAAGGTCTGCTGCTCACCAACCATCATTGTGCCTATGGTACCGTACAGGGACTCAGCAGCAAGGAAAAAGATTATTTCGCAAATGGATTCTGGGCAATGAACGAAGGAGAGGAACTCCCCTGCCCCGGATTGACAGTGACCTTCATCCGAAAGATGGAGAACGTATCAGATAAAGTACTTTACGACCTGCCGGATACACTGAAAGAGCACACAAGGGACAGCATTATCGCAGCCAGAATATCAGGGCTGGAGAAAGGCTACCGCTATCTTTCAAATATGGATGCCGCCATCAAACCTTACTTCAACGGAAACCAGTACTGGGTCATTCTCAGCGAAACCTATACCGATATAAGGCTCGCAGGATTCCCACCGAATGGCATCGGTCAATTTGGCGGTGACACCGATAATTGGATGTGGCCCAGACATACAGGAGATTTTAGCGTGTTCAGAGTCTATGCCGGCAAAGACAATAAACCAGCTCCCTATTCTGCCAATAACAAGCCTTACAAATCAGATGTATTTTTCCCAATAAATATCTCTGGTTACAACGAAGGTGACTTCACCATGGTCTACGGTTTCCCCGGAACCACGCAGGAATACATCTCATCTTATCAGCTGGAACAGATCTATAATATTATTGATCCCATAAGAATCGATGTAAGGACAAAAAAGCTTGAGGTCTGGAACGAGCAAATGGATGCCGATCGTGAAGTATTTCTGAAATACACATCAAAAAAAGCCAGTGTTTCGAACGGCTGGAAGAAATGGCAGGGAGAGTTACGTGGACTCCGACTCAACGATGTCGTCGGAAAGAAAAGAGCTGCCGAACGCGAGTTTCAGCAGTGGGCTGCACAGGAACAGGATCTTTCATATGCCCGCGAGTTACTGGCCAGTCTCCAGGTAACAACTCGCGCAGCAGACAGTGCCTTAAAGGCCGCTATATATATACAGGAAGCCGTGTTTGGGATTGAACTGATTCAGCAGGCTTCCATGCTTGAAAGAATGCTCCGGGTGATGCGCTCTGGACTTTCTCAGCAAGGCCTCGAAGATTCTCTGCAAAAACTGGGTAAGGGCCTGGATGGTTTCTACAAGAATTACGACCCGGCAACTGACAGAAAATTGTTTGCCGCTCTCATGCCTGTCTATTTCCAGAACGGAGGCGACTGGGTACCTGCCGGATACCGCAGGATGTTTGATGAGTATGGAGGGAACTTCCACACCTGGAGCAACAATGTTTACAATTTAAGTTTGCTGGCCGACCGTAGTAAACTACAGGCTTTTCTCTCTCAGGTTACCGTCAAAGACTCTAACAGGATCAAAAATGATCCAGCCTGGAAACTTTATGACCTGGTAGCCCGTTTCAGAGATGATAAGGTCACACCAGTGATCAAACATTATCAGGATCAGCTTTCCTACTACAACCGCCTTTATATGAAGGCCCAGATGAAAAAAGACTGGAATACCATGTTCTATCCGGATGCCAATCTTACGCTCCGCTTAACTTACGGAAGAGTGGAAGGAATGGATCCGGATGGGCCAGCAGATTACAGCTTCCAAACCAACCTGGACCAGGCAATTGCCAAAGATAATCCGGAGGTGAAGGAATTTGACGTTCCTGAAAAGCTGAAAGTGATTCATCGTAATAAAGACTTTGGACGATGGGCCAGCAATGGCACAGTTCCTCTGGCATTTATCGCAAGCAACCATACCTCGGGCGGCAACTCCGGAAGTCCTGTCCTAAATTCCCGTGGAGAACTGATCGGAACAAACTTCGATCGGGTCTGGGAAGGAACGATGAGTGATCTGTATTTCGATCCGCGGCTATGCCGTAATATCTCCGTCGATATACGTTATACCCTTTTTATCATCGAAAAGTTCGGTGGCGCCGGATGGCTTCTGAAGGAAATGAAACTGGTAAAGTAGGGAGGAAGACAAAAAGAATAATAAAAGCCACGGGTCGACCGTGGCTTTTTATTATTGAATAGGAGACTATCGCAGAACTTTTTCAGGTACCATCTGAGTGGTTCTAACCGGCCGGCGGGAATACAGCTCCTCAAAGTCGAACCAGCTTTCAATCTTCTGGTTATGGTCACCGTAGGAACTAATCAGGTAATTCAGGAGGTAGTACATACCCTGTGTAACATTAATACGGAGGACCTCCAGCGCACTGCTGAATTCCGAAATGCTCTTCTCTGCTCTGATAAATTCCTGATAAACTTCTCTCAGCTCTTCCAGAAATCCGGAAGCCTCTGTTCTGAGCGATGACAGCTCCGGAAATTCAGCCAGCCTGCTTACAAAGATCTGGTGGCCCGATAACCTGTCGCGATCGTCAACAGAGGAAAACACCTCCAGTCCACGAGGGAAGAGAACCCGAATGACCTGAGGCTGCCCCTTCAACCTGTTCTCTATGACCCCAATCCACGTCTTCAGATGTTCCGTCTGCTCTTTCAGCTTATCTGAAAGTGCCTCCGAACGACGTTCATACCTTTCCAGTGATTGAAAGTAAGCAGTGTAGCCTATATTATACACTTCCACCCGTGGTTCAAAGCGCAGAATGAGAGCGTCAAGTTCAGGACTTCGTGGCTCCTGTTTCAATCGCCTGAGGGTATAATTTATCTGACTAAATACGAGCTCCGGCTTTTCGCGGGTTTGAAGCTCAAACAGGTTCTGCAGCATTCGTGGATGGTCGGGATTGACCAGCCGTTGCTGATTTCTGGATGTGACAACCATGAAACGCTCTCCTTAAATATTATACAGTAGTATAAAATAAAGGAATTTGCCTCAAAAAATCAACACCTTTACGCTAGATTCTCCAGCCTCAGCACTCTGCTTCTTCGGGTATCAATACCCTTTTATACGCATTCTCCCGGTAATAATCATTCAGGGTACTTCCTGGGTTGCTGTGAAGCCAGCTACTGAGCTCTGGATTAGGAGATTGAGATTCAACGAGTTCTTCAGAGGGTCTGCTCACCTTATGCTCCCAGGTCAGGCCAAGCATACACAGCACACATACCACCCAATAGACACTGCCCCAGAGAATCAAAGATTCCTGGTGTTTCAGAAGCCTTAGCACCTCCCCATCAAGAAAATACTGAACAATCATAGCAGCAGAAACCAGGGGCAACAGAAACATGGCAATGGCTCCCCAAAAACTGAAGTAAAACAGGCTGAGCGGACCAAATAGAAGACCGAGGAGGAGGCTCTGGAGATACCCCGCTCTCCTGGGTGGCTTTTTATCTCTGATCATAATCTGTTATTCCTGTAGCAGTTTAACCATGAGATCGATATTATATTCAAGCGCGAGGCGCCTGGCATTCACACCTTCTGACAACGACATTTCCCCGGTTGCCAATCCTTCTTCTATTAATCCCTGCTCAAGCAGACCCAGGAACATATCGTAGGACATGCGCTCTTTGTAATGTTCCTGATAAAGCTTATATGAAACCTGAAGATCCATTTAGTTCTGGATTAGATGGAGTTAAAACTAAACAGGGTGTTGCTGGACCTGAACCAATAACGCAAGGTTAACATCTGATTAACACTCACCCCCCTCAGTTGTCCCTTTGTGACAGACCTCACCTCTTTGGGGGGACAAAATCCCTATCTTTACGTCTTGCGATAATATGAATCTGTTGATACGTTCTTTTCTGATAGCGACTCTTTGTCTGGCAAGTGCCTGTGCAGGCAAGCGTGAACTGACTAAAAGCAAAAAGTATATATCTCTTTTGCAAAGCACCACCACCCGAACAATTCCCGGAAGGGTCGAAGGCGAACCTGTAACCGATTATTCATTTACTCTTGTCTGGAAGCACCAGGATCAGCCTGTAGCTTTTTTCTGGAAGAAAGACGGTAACTGGCAAATCTGTGGCATTCAGGAAAAAGGCTCCAACACCGTGTTTACTGATGTGCAGAAAGGCGACACGCTGATGGTTACGCCGCTCCGGCGGGTTTCGGAAGGTATGCCCTGGGGTATTCCCGAAGACCTCGATCAGGCGCTCGTATTCAGAACCGCCAAATCCGGCTGGCGTTATATAAAAGTGCAGGAATTCAAACAAATGCCTGATATCATCCTCCAATAATCATACTTAAATCAATGAAGCAGTTAGTACTCATTACCGCCTCCCTGTTGGTTGCAGCCTCGGCTTACTCACAGCCCTGGATCACAAGAGAAACTTCTCAGCCACAAAAACTGGCAGACATCGTCGACGAATGGGAGCAACGACATCCCGAGCGTGAACCGCTAGAAGAAAGGGCGAACGGTAAAATCGTAAAAGAAGGAAAAGATTATCATTTCAGGCGATGGGTCTGGTATTGGGAACAACAGCTTGATCAGAATGGCTACATGGTTTCTCCTGTAAAGATGTTGCAGGAATGGAACCGATATAAAGCCGAGCAGGCTTCTTCAGGAGCACTCGCAAAGATTACTACTCAGGCTGACTGGACTTTTGAAGGTCCATCAAGCTCACCGGGAGGATATAATGGTATCGGCCGGATCAATGTCGTGGCCTTTCATCCCACCGATACCAACACCTTTATTATAGGTTCCGCCGGTGGTGGTGCCTGGCGTACGGAGGATGGTGGCCTCACCTGGACTTCCCTTTATGATTTTCTGCCTGTCCTGGGTGTATCAGATATTGACTACAATCCGAAGAACCCCAGCACGATCTACCTGTGCACGGGCGAGAAAAACTCCAGTGATACCTATAGCATCGGCCTGATGAAATCAACAGACGGAGGCCTCACCTGGAACCTTACTGGCTTACAGTATACCACGACTGAGTTTAAGCTCACCACAGCAATGGTTATCAATCCGCTGGATACAAATTCTCTAACCGTTACCACAAGCGACGGGATCTTCAAATCACTCGACGCTGGGAATACATGGGCTAAGACTGCCAACGGTCATTTCCGCGAACTTGTTTACCATCCTGCTGACACAAATATTCTTTATACAGCAACTTACAGCGGAGTAGGAACAGCTAATATATTTCGTTCTACTAACGGCGGACAAACCTGGTCTCAGGTAACCAATCTCTCCGGAACAAGAAGAATCGCACTGGCTGTCACTCCAGCAGACCCCAACGCAGTGAAGGCTATTGTTGCAGAAAACGGAACCTATGGTTTATATGGTATTTACCATTCGTCTGATTCCGGCGCCAGTTTCACGAGGATTTACGGAGATCCCAACGACTGCACGCTCAACCTTCTGGGTCATGGTAATAATCCTAACAATATCAATAATTGTAACGGACAGGGTTGGTATGACCTCTGCATTGCTGTCAATCCCACCAATCCACAACAAGTGCTGATCGGTGGGGTTAACACCTGGCAATCACTGGACGGCGGTTACACCTGGGACCTCGTGACCCGCTGGTCGGGTAACGCTCCTGGCATCAAAACAGTCCACGCAGACAAACACTATTTTGCGTTTCACCCGCTCGACCCCAACCTGTTCTTTGAATGTAACGACGGCGGTATATACAAGACCTTCGACCCCGGAAGCGTCCTCTGGACAGATATCAGCAACGGGCTTGGCATTACGCAGTTTTACAGAAACGGGGTGGCCAACACCGCAAATTTCGTCATTGGAGGCTCGCAGGATAATGGATCTAAAAGGATCACCTTCGCGAATGTTTTCAGTGAACTCACCGGCGGCGACGGTATGGATTGTCATATAGATCCTTTTACCCCCACAACTTTCTACACATCCATCCAATTCGGTAGCATCCGCCGTACCACGAATAACGGCGCCAATTTCACGACTATCAGTGACAATATCCCCGGGAATCCGGAGGGTGAATGGATCACTCCATTTGTACTGAATCCGCTGGATCCCAATATGATTGTTGCCGGATACAGTGATATCTATGTTTCGACAGACCAGGGTGATAACTGGGCTGATATCTCCAACTTTACAACCAATGGTTACAAGTTCCGACGTATTGCTATGACACCTGCCAACCCAGACAGGATCTATGTATTGTACGGGAACACTGTCATCCGTTACACAGACGACTTCGGCGGAACATGGTCGACCATCCCCGGCACTCCAGGAGGATTTATTTCTGACCTGCAGGCAGATTACAAGGAACCCGACAGGATCTGGGTCACCTACAGCGGCTATAACGGAGCGAGAGTTGCGACTTTCAAGCTCGGTACCGGCTGGACGCAGCTGAACAATGCACTACCCAATATTCCGGTAAACTGCATCGCCCTGGATTCTTCTGACGGCACTGCCTATATTGGTACCGATGTTGCTGTATTCTACATGGACACCACCATGACCGACTGGGCTTTGTACAATACAAACCTGCCAGTTGTAAAGGTTACTGATCTCGGGATCAATTATACTACCAATGAGATCTGGGCCGCAACCTATGGAAGAGGTATGTGGAAATCAACTAAACATGTTCCACCTCCAGGAACCAATCTCGTAAGAAATATACCCTTCGCTCCCGATGTGATCAGGGTAGCTCCAAATCCGAACAAGGGACATTTCGCAATAAGCACCACCAATCCCGCCCTTCAGGACGCTGTGGTGGAAATCAGAATCGTAAACTATAGCGGCATCACGGTGATGAAACAGTCGGGCCGGTTCAGCGGTGGAATGATAGAAATTGGTTCCGGCTCCCTTTCAACGGGAAGCTATATCGTTGAGGTGATTAAAAACGGATATCCTTTCGCGCGAACAAAAATGGTAGTTCATTAATCCATCAGTCGTGTGAAATAAAGAAGTGGGCCGGTAGCTTGTGTTACCGGCCCTTTTTCAATGTATTGCATTAACCGCTAAACGGCGTTTACTACCAGTTCTCTTGCATTGGCAAATGCAGCCTCACTCGGCTTTTCGCCACCAATCATTCTTGCGATGGCTTCTACTTTTTCCTCTGCTCCGAGCACCCGTACCCTTGTAGTTATTCTGTTGTCAGCATCAAGATCTTTATACACAAAGAAGTGCCTGGCACCCCTTGCCGCCACCTGCGGCTGATGGGTTATACAGATGATCTGATGATGTTTTCCAAGGTCTTCCAGCAACCGGCCCACCTGCAGCGCAGCTTCACCAGAAATTCCGGTATCCACCTCATCAAATATCAGGGTAGGTAATTGCATGGCCTGAGCCGTCAACGACTTGAGACAGAGCATGATCCGGCTCATTTCCCCACCGGAAGCTGCCTTGTAAACGGGCTGGAATTGTCCGGACTGATTGGCGTCAAGCAGAAATACAACCTCCTCAAATCCACCTGCCGTCGGCTGATTCAGCGATTTCATGTCCACTCTGAACCTTGCATTCGGCATTCCGACCACACGCAATAGTTCATTTAATTGCTTTTCAAGTGCCGGAAGTACTTTTTTCCTGGACGCACTAAGGGTTTTCCCATCCTTTTCCAGTTGGCTTATATGGGTCTGCTGTTTTTGTTGCAGCACTACGATTTCCGCTTCCAGTGAAAGTGTATCCTGTAATTCAGCCTCCAGATCCGCATGTACCTGCAATAATCCGGCGGTATCAGTTACCGCATGTTTCTTGAATAAGCGGTACCCCAGATCAACCCGTTCCTGTAGTTGGACCATTTTCTCAGGGTCCAGCTCCATTCTTGTTTCCAATCGTTCCAGTTCCGAAGCAATATCTTTTAATTCTGCGTAAGCCGATTGAAGTCGCTCCTGCAACGGTTCAAGGTCCTTCATGACATCCGTTATCCCGGAAAGCTGTTGCGAAAGCTTCCTCAGTTCATTAGTAAGGGGTTGCTCCCCTTCCTCCAATAAGGTTCTTCCCAGGCGGAGCGTGCTGATGATGCGTTCCGCATGGGTTAGTTGCTTCAGTTGCTCATCAGCCTGTTCGACTTCATTATCCGTGAAAGCAGCCTGTGAAAGCTCCTCATACAGGTATTGTTTATAATCGGACTCCTTTTGCCATTGCACCTGGCGATCCTGAAGGAGCTGCAACTGGCGGATGGTTGCCTGCCAGGCCTGGAACGTCTCCTGGTACTTCGTCTTCACGAGGTTGTTGGCTGCCAGGGCATCTACCACATCCTGCTGGAAATGATCATCCTCCAGGGCCAGATGACCAAACTGCTGGTGCAGATCGACCAGGACTGCTGTGAGCCGGTTGAGCACATTTAAGGTAACGGGAGAATCATTGACGAAAGCACGCGACTTCCCGGCACTGGAAATCTCTCTGCGTATGATGCATACGGCGTCATCATCCAGTTCCGCCTGCTGTAGGGCTTGTCTGAATGAGGTATTTGCGTGCACATCGAAATGAGCTTCCACAACGCATTTCTGGTCTTTATGAATGAGTACGGAAGTATCTGCACGATCGCCGAGGATCAGGGAAAGCGCACCAAGTATGATACTTTTTCCTGCACCTGTTTCTCCGGTGACAATATTAAGATGCCCTGCGGGTTCGATAGTGAGATTATCTATGATGGCGTAGTTCCTGATAATCAGTTTCTGGAGCATAGACCAAAGGTAGTAAACCGCGCAGAGGTTTAGCCCGCCTCCCTTGCCACTCTTTCTTACTTTTGCCTATGGCGAAATTCTTTCTGAGGAAAAAGATCGGTGACCGTATTGCCAACGGCCACCCCTGGATATTTGGCAATGAGCTCGGAGATAGTGAAGGTGAATACCAACCCGGAGATATTGTTGAGGTCTACTCATACAATGGCTCATTCGTAGGCAAGGGCTACATCAACCCTGCATCACAGATCCGGATCAGACTGCTTACACGCGAGAAAAATGAGCAAATCGATGCAGACTTTTTCTATCACAGGCTCCTGGAAGCCTGGAATTACCGGCAACAGATCGGCTATGTAGAGAACTGCAGGCTGATTTTCGGAGAGGCTGATATGATGCCCGCTCTTATTATTGACAAGTTCAACGACCATTTTGTCATACAAACGCTGGCACTTGGCATGGACCGTTGGAAACCTGCCATTGTGGAGGCACTGCAGAAAATTTTCAGCCCTAAAGGTATCTATGAGCGTAATGATGTTCCGGTCCGGGAACTGGAAGGCCTGCCCCAGCAGAAAGGATTCCTCAGTGAGCCTTTTGACACCCAGATCATCCTGAACGAAAATGGCCTGAAATTTCATGTGGATATAGAAAACGGTCAGAAGACCGGGTATTTCCTCGACCAGCAGGACAACAGGCGGGCTATCCGGCATATCGTCGACGGTGCCGATGTCCTGGAGGGATTCTGTTACACTGGTACCTTCTCACTCCACGCCGCACATTATGGCGCCAGGTCTGTACTCGGACTCGATATTTCTGAACATGCAGTAAAGACCGCCAGAAGAAATGCGGAATTGAATGGATATCAGAACGTTTGCAGGTTCGAAGCAGTCAACGCCTTCGATGTCCTTAAACAATGGGTAAAGGAAGGACGCCGTTACGATGTGGTAATGCTGGACCCACCAGCATTTACGAAGAGCCGGGAGAATATTCAGAAGGCGATCACCGGCTATAAGGAGATCAACCTCAGGGGCATGAAGCTGACCAGACCCGGAGGTTTTCTGGTGACAGCCTCCTGTACCAACCTTGTTGACCCGGAACTCTTTCTTAAAACGATAGACATGGCAGCAAAAGATGCCCGCAGAAAGATCCGGCAGGTGACCTGGCAGACCCAGGCCTCAGATCACCCGATCCTCTGGCATGTGCCGAACACCCAGTACCTAAAATTCCTGATCGTTCAGGTACTGTAACAAACAAAATGAAACGAATAATAACAGAAAAGGTGCCCAAAAGAGCACCTTTTTTTATTGTTTGAACCTTTAAATCTTAGAGTTGATTGTAAATAGGAGCATCTACAGAGCGGGGAATACCCAGATACTGGAAGGTCTTGTGCCTGTAACCTTTCTTAATATAGGCATCAGTATCACCTTCTTCAGGAATGGTCACCCAGTCAGCAGTTTTAGGTACCTTCCAGCGATAAACAGCTACAGTATTTGGTCCGCGGCGAGTCAGCGCGAAAAACTGAGGCTTTTTATCACGGTAGCCCATCTTGATCATCTGATCATCAGTGAATTCATCTTCAGCAATGCTGGCGTAATCTTTGGTAACCGGATTGAACCAGCTATTTACCGCTACCCTGTCGGGGCCCGGAGTACGATATGCATAGAACAGGAGCGTTTTGTCCTTCCAGCCCCAGTTAATCATCTGTCCTTCCTGGAATTCGCCTTCAGCAACAGTTACATAATTTTTATCCTCAGGATTGTACCAGCGGTACACTCTGATCAGTTCTTCGCTTTGCGCATAAGTCTTAGTTATAAACAACACCGAAGCCAATACAGTTGTAATGAGGATGAAGGTTTTTTTCATAATTGAGCGCTTTTTTCAAAATGTTTTCCAAAATACATAAAAAATTCTCTGCCTTGCAAGAAGTCGCCTCAAAAAATTTTTTTTAGCATCTCTCCCAGGGGTCGCTCACTTTGCTGAATCCTGCATAAGACGTAGCTTTGGCCCCCTTATATGTCAGGCTGTCAGGTGCTATAAACCAGCATAGCTTTTGCGTATTTAAAATATTCCCAAACGACTTACGGCTTGTCGACACAGGCCGAACAGAAACTTAAATAAACAATGATCGGTTTTCTCTCTAAAATCTTTGGCGGTAAAAAATCGGACAAAGATGTCAAAGTCATCCAACCACAGGTAGCTGAAATCAACAGGATCTTTAACGAGCTTCAATCTCTCTCCATCGACCAGCTTCGTCAGAAAACGCAGGAATTCCGCCAGCGAATCAAAGACCATCTCAAAGATATCGATGGACAGATTGCAGCGAAGAAAGCCGAAGCCGAAAAACACCCTGAGGCTGATCCGCACGCCCGTGAAGCAATCTACGAGGAGGTGGACAAGCTGGTGAAACAGCGCGATGAACAGATCGAAGAGATCCTTGGCCAGCTCCTGCCGGAGGCTTTTGCCGTCGTCAAGGAAACGGCAAGGCGGCTGAAGGATAACACCGAAATACGGGTCGAAGCCACGGAACTGGACAGAGAACTGGCTCTGGAACGCGATTACATCCGTATTGACGGCAACCAGGCCATCTATCAGAACACCTGGACCGCTGCAGGTAATACTGTCACCTGGAACATGGTTCACTATGATGTACAGTTAATCGGTGGTATTGTTCTGCACCAGGGCAAGATCGCAGAGATGGCTACAGGTGAGGGTAAAACGTTGGTCTCCACACTTCCTGCCTACCTGAATGCCCTCGCCGGTGAAGGTGTACATATCGTAACGGTCAATGACTACCTGGCCCGTCGTGACCAGGAATGGAATGGTCCGCTGTTCGAGTTCCTGGGCATCACAGTCGATTGCATAGACAAACATCAGCCTAATACGCCAATGCGGCGCAAGGCATATCTGGCGGACATTACCTATGGTACCAATAATGAGTTTGGCTTTGACTATCTCCGTGATAATATGGTACAGAATCCAGAGGAGATGGTACAACGCAAGCACCACTATGCTATGGTGGATGAGGTAGATAGCGTACTTGTCGATGATGCCCGTACACCACTGATTATTTCCGGACCCGTTCCCCGCGGGGATGAACAGCAGTTTCACGCTCTTAAGCCTCGCATCGAGCGCCTGATCGAAGCACAGAAGAAGGTAGTAACTCAAAGCCTGACAGAGGCAAAACGCATGATCGCCGAGGGCAAATCCGATAAAGAAAACGGAGGCCTGCATCTTTACAGGGCATACAGAGGCCTTCCGAAAAATGGCGCTATCATCAAGTATTTAAGCGAGGAAGGTAACAGACAGATCCTTCAGAAAGCAGAAAATCATTACCTCGGTGAGCAACAGCGGCATATGCCCAAAGTGAACGAGGAACTTTTCTTCACCATTGATGAAAGAACCAATAGTGTCGACCTTACTGAAAAGGGTCTGGCCCTGATCACCGGCAATGGAGAAGACCCGAATTTCTTCATCCTTCCGGATATAGCTACCGAATTAAGCGCTATCGAGCAATCGACAGGTTCACCAGAAGAGAAACAACAAAGAAAGGATGCGCTACTTCAGGAATACGCCACCAAGGCAGACAGAATCCATTCGGTTCAACAGCTTCTCAAAGCATATACCCTGTTCGAAAAAGACGTAGAGTACGTCGTAATGGAGGGCAAGGTAAAGATCGTGGATGAGCAGACAGGACGTATCATGGAAGGACGTCGTTACAGCGACGGTCTGCACCAGGCGATCGAGGCTAAGGAGAATGTACAGGTGGAAGCCGCCACGCAAACTTTTGCGACTGTTACACTGCAGAATTATTTCCGGATGTACCACAAGCTCAGTGGTATGACCGGTACCGCAGAAACAGAAGCGGGTGAGTTCTGGGAAATCTACAAACTGGATGTAGTCACTATTCCTACCAATGTCCCGATCGCTCGTAAAGACCAGCAGGATCTGGTATATAAAACCAAACGTGAAAAGTACAGAGCGGTTATAGATGAGATCGAAAAGCTCCGTGAAGCAGGCCGCCCGGTTCTGGTAGGTACTACTTCCGTGGAGGTATCAGAACTCCTCGGCCGGATGTTACAGCAAAAGAAAATCTCCCACAATGTACTGAACGCCAAGCAGCACGCCAGAGAGGCGACAATTGTGGCTGAAGCAGGTTTGGCAGGTAACGTTACCATCGCTACCAACATGGCGGGCCGTGGTACGGATATCAAGCTCGGACCAGGCGTGAAAGAAGCGGGAGGACTGGCTATCATCGGTACTGAGCGCCATGAAAGCCGTCGTGTCGACCGCCAGCTTCGTGGTCGTGCAGGCCGCCAGGGAGATCCGGGTTCTTCTCAGTTCTTTGTGTCGCTTGAAGACGATCTGATGCGTTTGTTTGGTTCGGAACGTATCGCTGGACTCATGGACAAAATGGGACATAAAGAAGGCGAGGTGCTGCAACACAGCATGATCACCAAATCGATCGAAAGGGCGCAGAAGAAAGTAGAAGAAAACAACTTTGGTACGCGCAAGCATCTGCTGGAGTATGATGATGTGATGAATGCCCAGCGTGATGTGATCTATAAACGTAGAAGGCATGCCTTGTTCGGAGAGCGCCTGGCTATCGACCTGGACAATGCGCTCTATGATGTCTGTATCGATATCGCCGGTCAGTTCCAGGAGAACCGCGACCATGAGGCTTTCCGCCTTGAAGTGATGAAACACCTCGCCCTGGAGCCAGAAGTACCTGCCGCAGGATTTGAAAAAGCAGATATGCAGACGGTCGGCGACCAGTTGTACCATCAGGCTAAAGACTTTTACAACCGTAAATGGAGCAGCCTGAGAGAGCACATGCTGCCCACACTGCGCCAGATCCAGGAGCAGAATGGCGACAGGGTTGAGAATATCGTAATACCATTCACAGATGGTATCCGCGGACTCCAGGTATATGCTAACCTCAAAGCCTCAGTAGAGAACGAAGCCCGTCCGGTGATCGAAGCCCTCGAGAAGCGAATTACACTGGCTATGATCGATGAGGCCTGGAAAGACCACCTGAGAGCGATGGATGACCTTCGGACATCGGTAAGAATGGCTTCCTACGAACAGAAGGACCCATTGCTGATCTATAAGTTCGAAGCATTCAATCTCTTCAAACAAATGTTGCTCGAGACCAACAGGACGATTGTTTCCTTCCTGCTCCGCGCAGGCATCCCCATGCAGGAAGCACCGCCACAGGCCACTCAGCAGGCACCAGAGCAAACTGATATGAGTCAGCTTCAATCCAACAAGGAAGAAGTAGATGAGGCAGGTCAGGATTATGGTGCAGACGAACACGATATGGGCGAAACCGCGCTCAGGCGTTCACCTGTACAGGCTGGACCAAAGATCGGCAGGAATGATCCCTGTCCCTGTGGAAGCGGAAAGAAGTATAAGCAGTGTCACGGGAGGTAGGGGATAGTCGTTAGTGGTTAGTGGTTAGTCGTGAGTGGCGAGAGACAAATAATAGGAATAAATGAAAAACCTGGACTGCGGTCCGGGTTTTTTTTGATCTTAAATATCTGTTGTCCGGGGAAAACTAATATCTGAGAGACGGGATTCGAAAAAAACACCCAATTGACCAGTTAGCTAAGTGCCAAAGCCCTTCCAGGTACCTGCTACCTTCCTTGTAGGTTCCTTGGAGGTTCCTTGTAGGTTCCAACTAACTGGCATAATACTAGGGGACGGTGTCGTACATACGTCGTACTGGTGTCCTACTGGTGTCATGTAAACCCTATGTACGAAAACCTTATTCGGTTGGATTTTCTTCGCGTACCGGTAAAAAACGAGCCAAAACCCATAGCTAAATGCAAACGGAATGCCCAGTGGCGGGTTCAAAGGCTGCAATACGCACATGAAAACAATCTCCCTTTTCAATGGGTAGGGGCTCCCTTTACAAATCCCAGCACAAATCAATAAAATCAATGCTCCCAAGCTTGCTCAAATTAAACTTCTAATTTTTCCGGCCAACAGTTAATGGCCAAAGGCCTTGTCGTGTGTTTGTGGGCGAGCCTTGGCCTTGGCTTAGGCTTTGGCTTGCGCCCCTGGGACAGAGAACCCGGATTGATTATGGTAATAACACCCGTACGGAGTATATTTATGATGCGAATACCTTCAAAGTGCGACAGATCAGGACCACGAGAACGACAGATTATAAAGTGCTCCAGGAGCTGGATTACTTCTATGATCCTGTGGGTAATATCACCTGGCAGCAGGACGGGGTGCAGGCCACGGTATTCTTTGACAATGGTGTGGCGGGTCCGGATAATAAATATACCTATGATGCGCTGTACCGGCTGATCAAGGCTGAAGGCCGGGAACACGCAGGCAATAACACAGCGCCCGACTGGAATGATGGGAGCAGGGTAGGA
>JAEYQO010000042.1 GCA_023409975.1 Bacteroidota bacterium
TGTCCGAAATCACTATAGAATATTCCCCCGCTTTGTCTAACTCAAAGTTCAACACCGATGACGCCGGATTAGGATATACCTTTACGATACGCTCCTTCGCCTGCTCGAGCCTCTGCACACTTGTAAAGTGCCCGTTACCATCAAGTTTGAAAATGTAATGGTCCTGAGGATTGGGACCAACATTATATACAATAGCAGCAACAAGACATCCACCGTCTGACGTTGCAAGGATAAAACGGGGCTCAAAAGGTCGTCCATCGCTTTCCAGGTACTTCGTCCAAATTATATTGGCGTTCGTATCAGCTCGCGTAATGATTAGCGTATTCACAAGGGGACCGAACGAATGCATATCAATCCCCAGCGTGTAAATGCGTTCTTCCCACCTCGAAATACCTTTCCGCCCTGTCGTTTTTACTACCTGCGAAGTTGTCGCATCTGGAATAATAGAAAGCACCGAAGGTCTCAAACTACCATTGGTCGCATCCTCCATATTCATTTTCACAACACTATTTCTCTTGAAATCCGGAGAAGCATCAATTCCCACAATAAATGCTCCCATTAATGCAGGACCACTGCCAGCAACAATGTTCGTTGAATTTATCATTAAGAATGAAGTATCACAGAGCAAATCCCAACATTCGAGCCTGGCTGACCTCGTAAAGTTCATAGCTGTATCGAACTGAGCAATGTATTTCGAGTACAGACTTGGTTTGGCTCCATTAAACATAAGATAGACAACCCCATCATCACTCAAGGAAATATCTTCCGCTACAATCGAATAATCAGGCCCGTTCTCAAGTGTGCTGAAATAATTCGTATCAACCTCTATCCTTGAAACCAGTTCGCCATTCAGATCGTATTGACTTAGTGAGGAACGACAACTATTGCAAAAAAAATCGCCTGCAGGTGCTAAAGCGTCAAAAGAAAAAATCCGGTTGCCAGATATTTCTGAAAAGGACTCCCAGACATAGCGTCCGCTATCTGCTAAGCGATGATATTTTTCAGAGATAATATTTAAAGTCGTGTCCAGTATCATCACTTGCAACCACTGGGGTTCTATTCCGTTCGTATCAATCAACGTCATCGCGTAGAGACGCCCATCAGCATAAAACAGGTCTTTGGGAATAGTTTGTACCGTAGAATCGGTCGGGAGATCTAAAGAGTGGATCACAGTTCCCACAGAGTCCGTTATCAGCAGGAACATAGAGAGCTCATCTGATGACAGTTGCACGTCCCGCCTTGCAATAGTGAAAGCATAGCGTTGACCTGGCAATTCAACCGCCCTATAGGGATACTCGCCAAGACTAGAATTAGTGTTCGGCGCAAAAAGCTGCTGTGCACTCCCTGAACTAACGTTCATGAGAAAAAATACAGCTAGTACAGAAACACAAAGGGATATCTTCATTGAATTAAATCTTAATAAAAGGGGGATTCTTCACCCAACTTGCAATCTTAACCTGTCGCCTTTCCTTAATATTCTTGAAAAATATCGAAAATTATCAATTTCAAAAAGTAATAAAGGTGATTGTTTGAGCGATTGATGCAGGCATGCTCAAAAAGAGATTCCATGATGCTTCATTCTATGATCCACCGGAAATTTGGATTTATCACGGTGTATTGGAAGAGTTTTCGGGCACAAGGCAACGGTTTATCCCGTCCCGTCCTTCCTGAAGCTGAGGGTCTCACCCTGTTTTGACCATTTCGTAAATAAAAACAAGGTTGCTCACAGAGCGGAAGTTAAGTTCATCATCAACCGCCACCTGCGTCAGTTATTGAGGAAGCCTCAGAACCGGAAATCTGGGAGTTCGTTAGTTTGAATTCGATGAATCAGCGGCCAGTCGATCTCGTCAGTTTGTATTGCACGGTTTTCTTTTCCGGCTGGTCGCCCTCCGTGTCAAAACTCTCGATCAATACGGTATTCTCGTCAATGAACGAAATTGTCTGCCGTACTGTGATACGCTTCTTCGTCACAGGATTCGTCAACTGACCCGTCACCGTCGCCGTTTGAGCTTTCTCATCCCAGGGTCCAAACAAGCTCAGGGTACCTGTACCCATATTGGTGATCGCCGTCAGGGCCATCTGTTGGTCGGAGTTATTAAACCCCAAGGTCATGATGGCATGGTAATCCATTCCCATCATGTCGCCCTTCTGATCCATTCTTAAATATCTTCCCCCCAGTATCATTTCGTGTTCCGACTGCACGTTCGTAACAAATGGTTCTTTTCCTTCACCCACCGGCATCGAAACTTCCATGTCGAAACTTCCGGTGTAACGAGCAAATAATGTATACATGTCGGAGGGTGTCATGTACTCTGCCCAGGGATCCTGAGCTGTGGCTGACATTGATGTGGTCATAAGATAGATTATCAGGGCGGTAATGCTTGTTATGGATCTGAAGGCTACGGTCATTAGTTCCAATTGTCAATTTTAATGTCCTGTGGTGCTGGTTTCCCCTTGCCTGTTTCAACGTAGTCCCTTAGGCTCAGGAGGAATACCGCCCATTTCATACTGCAGTGTGCGGAGAATTCGCTCGCTTCCTGCCAGTTATATTGTCCAAATATAAGAATCGTCTGATCGTCTTGCTGGTGGAAGTCAAAGCGGATCTCCGTGCCCTTCCATTCCTCCGGACCATCGATGCAAACCCATCTTACCGTCCGCTCCGGGTTCAATTCCAGAATTTCCATGACCATCTGGCCAATCAGCCTTCCCTCGTTCATAAAGCTGAACTGTATCGTATGTCCGGTTTCCGCCTTACCCTCCACGGTATCCGTCCACCAATGTGACAGTCCTTCGATAGTTGACAATGCCTGAAATAGCTTTTCAGCGGGTGCCTTTATGCCAATGCGATGTGTGATGTCAATCATCTTCTTTTGTTTTTGTACGCTGCAAACGTACAGGCTCGTGAGCGTCTGCGAGGGGTGTAAAATGGACTTTCCTGCGGGTTGTTTTGGACACCACGATGGGGGATATTTGTGCAAAGGGTTCTATGAAACATCTTACCATTCTGGCTCCGGTCGGGGAAGGAAACAATGTGAGCAGCATCGTTGGTGCCTATAAATTATTCAAACGCGCAAATTCATTCTGGAAGTCCACCCACAGGGCGGATCTTTTCAGGATAGAAGTCGCCGGAACTTCAAAGAAAACTACCTACCATGACGGACTGGTTTCCATCCGGCCGCATGTATCGATAGCGTCCATCAGTAAAACCGACCTGATCATCATTCCTTCTCTGAATCATGATTATGAGGAGGCGCTGAAAAAGAATAAGAAAATGATAGCCTGGATCAAACACCAGTATTCCTGTGGGGCAGAAGTCGCGAGTATCTGCACCGGAGCGTTTTTTTCCGGAGCGGCGGGTCTGCTCGACGGAAAAACCTGCTCAACGAACTGGGCGGTGGAGGAAGTGTTCAGAAAGCTGTTCCCGAATGCCCGTCTTCAGATAGATAAGATTATCTCGGACGAGAAGGGTGTCTATACCAGTGGAGGTGCTTACTCCTTTCTCAACCTGATAATTTATCTCATTGGCAAGTACTATGACCGGACCACCGCGATCTATTGCTCAAAGGTTTTTCAGGTAGATCCCGGCCGGGAAAGCCAATTTCCTTTCATGATATTCAGCGGGCAGAAGATGCACGGTGATGAAGTAGTGAAAGAGGCACAGGAATATATAGAAACGCATATTGACGAAAAGATATCCTTCGAATATCTTTCCAGGAAACTGGCCGTGGGCAGAAGGAACTTCGACCGGAGATTTATCAGGGCGACCGGCAATACGCCCCTGGAATACACACAGAGGGTCAGGGTAGAAGCTGCAAAGCAGGCGCTTGAGACCACTTCGAAGCCGGTCAGTGAGGTAATGTACGATGTTGGTTATGCTGATAGCAAAGCATTCCGTGAAATATTCCGGAAAATCACAGGTTTGGCTCCATTAGCCTACAAGGCAAAGTATAGTAAAGTAGGCACAGGCACTCAGTTTTAATGGTGCCGGAACCGGCTTTGTTGATTATCTTCCGGGAGGGTTGAACTTTTCAGTCGGGCATCATCCACAACAGAAGGTTGTGCCAGACTCTGCTGGTACCATCTTTTTACCAAAACTCAAAAAGCCTTATGCAACAGATACATCCCCACAACAGCCGTTTACCACATTTCAATCCGGACAAGCCCGACACCCGCGAGGGTGGCGACGATGCACTCGAACACCTCGTTGATGACGAACAGATGAACGAATCAGATGCCGGATACTCAAACGAAGAACGTATCGTCGAGGACGAAGAAGGTATCAATAAGCCGGACGATGAACGTCCTTCGGGAACGGGCATCCCTTCAAAGGAATAAGAGTCTCTGTGAGGCGGTCGCCGATACAAAGCATTTTACAGTCTAAGCAACACTAACCAGTGTTGCTTTTTTTAGATAGTTCTATACGCAGTTGGCAATTCGAAATGTATCAGGTTTGAGCCACCTGTCCAGATCTGTTATGACTCTTATCTGATTTGCCCGTGATAGTTATATGCCTTTTTGATGACTCCGTGGATGAGCCGGTTATAACCCGGCTTTAACCCGGTGCTTTCCCGGCTTAAGCCGCATCCTTTATCTAATTTCTCTATGTATTATACCTGGAAAGCTGTAAACCAATGGGTCGAAGGAAGCAGGATCGCTAAACTCTAATCAGTTCTTTGATTATGTTTGCGATTCCTCAATCGATTTACGTATGATGATGAAAATGATCGGGCTTGTTTGCCTCGGAGCCTTGTTCCAGATCGGATGTTCTGCACCCACAGCCTCTACTACAAATGTAGCAGATAATGAACAAACTTTTCCCTCTGATGACCTCCACACACAGTCGAATGCCGATGTGGTGGAAACCAAACACCTGAGCCTGGATCTAAAGATCGATTTCGACCAGAAGCAAATCCGTGGGATCGCGGGTTGGCAGATAGCGAATCCAAAAGGTGAGGACACGTTACGTTTGGATACTCATGATCTTACGATAGATAGTGTCTTCGTAAACGGAAGCAAGTCGGCTTTCCGTATCGGACAGCCTATACCTCATCTGGGGAGCGTGCTGGCCATCCCGATTCAAAAGAACACCTCCCGGGTGGATATCTACTATGCAACAGGAGCCAGTCCGCGTGCCCTCCAGTGGATGGATCCCCAGCAGACCCTCGGTAAGAAGAAACCTTTCCTCTATACGCAGTCGGAATCTATCTATGCCCGTTCCTGGATCCCTACGCCCGATGGGCCAGGTATTCGGTTCAGCTACGATGCCCGGGTTCAGGTGCCAGAAGGTCTGATGGCCCTGATGAGTGCCACCAACCCGGTTGAGATGAATGACAGCGGTATCTATCATTTCAACATGGAGATACCCATTCCCGCCTATTTGCTGGCTCTGGCAGTGGGTGATGTCCGGTTCAGGGCTATTGACGACAGGGTAGGGGTTTATGCCGAACCTGAAATGATTGAGCGGGCCTTCCGCGAATTTTCGGAGGTAGGGGATATGGTAAAGCAGGCCGAGGCATTGTATGGTCCCTATCGGTGGGGCAGGTATGATATGATCGTCCTGCCTTCGGGCTTCCCGCTCGGAGGAATGGAGAATCCCAGGCTCACTTTTGCAACACCGACCATTATTTCCGGAGATCAGTCGCTTGTGAACCTGATCGCTCACGAGCTGGCGCATAGCTGGAGCGGCAACCTTGTGACCAACCACACCTGGAATGATTTCTGGCTGAACGAGGGCTTCACGGTCTATTTTGAGCGCAGGCTTACAGAAGCGATGAACGATAAGAGCTATGCAGAGATGCTCTGGGAACTCGGCTACCAGGATCTGGTCAGGGAGATCGGCCACCTCGACAGTCAGGATACCCGGTTGAAGATCAACCTCACCGGTCGCGATCCGGATGAAGGGCTTACAGATGTTGCCTATGAAAAAGGCGCCCTGTTTCTGCGCCTGATCGAAGAATCAGTGGGTCGCGAGCGATTCGATACCTTCCTGAGAAGCTATTTCGATCAGCATGCCTTCAAAACGATGACGACAGAGCGGTTTCTTGATTTCCTCCACGACAATCTGATCAAAGGGGATAAGGCACTGGAAGAAAACCTGAACATCCCCGCCTGGGTTTATGGTCCTGGAATACCCGAAAATGCGCCCCGGGCGGATATGGCGCGTTTCAACCTCGTGAATGAGCAAAGGAATCACTTCCTGAACGGAACAAAAGCAAGCGCCCTCAAAACTGATAACTGGACCACCTACGAGTGGCTGCACTTTCTGCGGAAGATGCCTAAGCCACTGGATAAGGATCAGATGCAGGAACTGGATAAGGCTTTCCGTTTCACCAGCTCCGGCAACAGCGAGATCGCTAACCTCTGGTACATCATGGCCGTGGCTGCGGACTATGAAACCGCTTATCCGGCCATCGACCGCTTCCTCAGTACGGTAGGAAGAAGAAAGTTCCTGACGCCGCTCTATGGTGAAATGATGCAGACCGGGAAAGAAAATATGGCGAAAGGATTCTACAGAAAATACCGGGGCAACTACCATCCACTGGCGCAGATGACGCTGGACGAACTGGTAGGTCGCTAATCGTTAAGAAACGACCATATGAGCCGGCAGCATTCCCTGGAATTCTGCCGGTTTTTTTTGCTCCCCGGCCGGGCCGGTTCATTAGCCGGAGATGAAACATAACTGCTTCATATACTGCGTTTCACCGGCGAAGGCGGCGTTTCCTGAAACCCTTTACTGGTAAGAGTTTCGGTGGGGTTCGAAGGCCGCAATCCGCTCCAGAAAGGCCGTTTAGGCCATTTTCCGTACCTTTGTATCTAAATTCCATAAGTGATGCGAGAAACAAAATGTAAACTTTTTGAATCCAAGTTGACTAATGGCCAATTGATCTGTATCAAAAAAATGATATCAGAAAAGCGCCTGCAGGCTTCTAAGGACAGTATTGTTTCTAACTTTACGAATGGTCGTTCTTCCAATCTGAGTGATCTCTACGTAAACGAAGCAACCGACATCATCCGGTACCTGAAAAACTACAAAACAGTTACAGCCGAGAGTGTCGGCTAGTTCTTACTGTCTGTTTTTACCTTACCATTCAGTAGTTTTTTCCCGGCTGCCAACGCGGCCCGGAAACACGCTGCCTGTTTGAGCCGGCTCTCATTACAGCGGACGCATGCGTCATATATGAAATATACTGGTATAGTTTTGTTGCCATATTGGGCTTTACGCAAAACTAAAAGGTATGTTCAATTACGATCAGGCTGTCAGGGCCTGCCGCGAACACCGCTTTCTCGTAGGAAGCCAGATCAGTAAAGGATTCAGAATCACCGGCATGATCGAGGAGGTGATCGTGGCTCCGCTCGATGGGATCAGCCAGTACCGTTTTCTGAAGGAGTATAAGCAGAGCAGAAACGCGGAACAGGCTTTGCAGGTATATAAGGGAGATTTGTACACAGTTTTGCTCATTGGCTCCTCGCCAGGGAACAAGAAGGATATCATCACAATTGAACTGGACAGATTCCTGGCAGGACAGGTTCAGGCAGTATAGCCGGCTTTGAGGGATGGAATGATCTAATCTTCTTCGGGGGTTTTATCGTCAGTGAGGACCGTCATCTCGACACTCTCGGCTGAGTTACGGTACATTTTAAGAATACGAACCTGATAGCGGTCGATCACCAGTATGTCCTGTTCCTGAAGTTCTCTCTGGAACCGGAAGGAGATCAGCCCTGACAGTGTCTCGTAGTGGTCGCTCTCTTCCAGGCGGTAGGGTAGGTATTTGTTGATGTCGAACAGGTTGGTATGCGCATTTACCACGAAAGTGTTCGGCCCGGTCTTTTCAACATAGGGCTTCTCATTATCATATTCATCCTGGATCTCTCCCACCAGTTCTTCAAGAATATCCTCCATCGTTACGATACCGGACACTTCTCCGATCTCATTGGTAACGATCGCCATTTGCATATGCTTGCGTTGAAACTCCTTGAGCAGATCTTTGATCAGCTTACTTTCCGGCACGAAATACGCTTTACGCAGCAGCGAGCGGATACTGGCAGGCTTATTGGTGGCCACCATGGTCTTCATCAGGTCCTTGGTGTAGATGATCCCCACGATCTCATCCAGTGAGCCTTCACAGACCGGGTAACGGGAGTACCCCTCCGTGATGGAAAAGTTGATGGCATCCTGTAGAGACAGATCAACATCCATAGCCGTCACATTCTTACGCAAAGTCAGTATGTCCCAGGCCCTGCGGTCATCGAAATCGAAAACATTACGGATCAGATCTCTCTCTGTCTGCTCGATGGCGCCGCCCTCATGACTCTCTGAAATGATCATTTTCAGTTCCTCTTCCGTATGGATCTCACTTCCGTGCAGCGGGCGGATCCCAAAAAGACGGAGGATGAAATTGGCAAAACCATTCAGTGCCCAGATGAATGGTCTGAAGATGAAGTAAAAGATCCTCAATGGGACGGCAATGGCGAATGTGGTATTGGAAGGGAAACGGATGGCGAGGGATTTGGGCGCCAGTTCCCCAAAGGTGATATGCAGTACGGTAATGGTCGCGAATGCCACTGGCATGGCCAGGCTCTGTGCAGTTCCTTCTGAAAAGGGTAGGTTGAGCGCTACAAATAGCTTAAGGATCAGATCCGCAGTCACTTCCTCACCCACCCAGCCGAGACCAAGACTCGCCAGTGTGATACCCAACTGCGTGGCAGCCAGATAGGCATCCAGATTATTGACAATGTTTTTTGCGGTGCGGGCGAGGTTCTTATTGATGTCTTCCCGGACCTGAATCTGGGACGACCGAACTTTGACTATCGCGAATTCTGCTGCAACAAAGAAGCCGTTGAGTAGGACAAGGAACAGCGTAATAAATATGTCAAAAGCCATAGAGTAGCTACGATAGCTGTGACAAAAATAAGACCTTAGAAACTAATCGTGCCGATTGTTGTGCAAAGCCTTTGCTGTGGCGCTCTGTATCACATGGGTCTTTCAAATCTTCCACTGATTTTTCTGATATGGATCCTGTAAAAAATAGATGGAAGGTACTCCGGCTTGGTATGGTGATATCTTTCCTGCTGGGAATGAGGAGGCAGGCTGGAAGGTTGTGATTTCTGACTAAGCATGAGTTCGGAGAAAAACTGTTGTGCATAGGCCACATCATCATCTTCAACAAGTTCCTGATAGGTGCCCCAGACAATGACACTGCTCCAGACGTGAAAGTCACGGATCTCATCTATCAGGACACACACCTCAGGATTCCGTCTCATGAAATTGATCTTCATCCCCTCCCGGGAATGACACAGCAGAGTGCCCTGGTCCAGCGTATAGCTTATCGGCACCACATAGGTCTCATTACCGTCATTGCAACCCAGGCGCGCGATCATATTCCTTTCAAGCAACCCGACAATTTCTTCCTCTGTAAGTTCTCCGAGCATCAGATTTGAGATTTATACAGCTAAGATAGCTTCTACAGCGGCTTCAGGCAAATCATAGCGCACACAGTACCTGCCGTACGGCAAAGGCTGGCAGAATTTTAGTGCAGGGTTTATAAACAGGAGTCATGAGATATTTTCAGTCAGGTGTGCTTCTTCCGGAGCATACCGCCATTCTGGTTCTGGACGACGATGGTGTATTCCCGAACAATCCTCATTTACCAGTTGTCATTTATGAACATGCTTTCCAGATCAGCAACGATGATCAGGCCACTGAAGAAATAGAGCAATTATTGAAAGACAATGGCTGGCATAACCCCTGGAGGGGCGGGATCTATGATTATCACCACTACCACAGTACGGCACACGAAGTGCTGATCTGCGTGACGGGGAATGCCAGGCTCCGACTGGGAGGTCCTTCCGGTGCGTCCGTCGATTTCAAAACAGGTGATGTGATCATCCTTCCTGCCGGTACGGCCCATGTTGCTGAAGGGCACTCACTGGATTTTAGTTGCATCGGTGCGTATCCTGACGGACAGGAATTTGATATGAACTACGGAAAAACAGAAGAGCGTTCAAAAGCTGCGGATAATATATTTAAGGTCCCACTGCCTAAAGCGGATCCTGTTTATGGGTCTGACGGCCCTTTGATCTTTCACTGGCAAATAGTCTGATCCCGATTCAAATCCGCAAGCGGTAACTTTAATGCATGGTACGACAGATTGAGATCAAGAACCTGCTTTTTGAAGATTATAGGGAACTGATTGAGGCCATGAAGGCAGCATACCCGATGTGGCAGGGTAGCTACTGGAAGGAAACCACCCTCCAGCGACTGATCCGCCAGTTCCCCGAGGGTCAGATCGTTATCAAGGCAGACGGGAAAGTGGTAGGCTGTGCCCTCTCCATTATCGTTGATTATTCCGAGTTCGGTGATCAGCATACCTACCGGCAGATAACAGGTGATTACACCTTCAGCACGCACAATCCCTCGGGCGATGTACTTTACGGTATTGAGGTGTTCATTCATCCTGATCACCGTGGACTCCGGCTGGGCCGCAGGCTCTACGATGCCCGGAAAGAGCTTTGTGAGCACCTGAACCTGCGCGCCATAGTTTTTGGCGGCCGGATACCGAACTACCACCTTCATGGAGAGGATAAAACACCTAAGCAATATATTGAAAGCGTCAAGCGAAAGGAGATTTACGACCCGGTGCTTTCCTTTCAGCTTGCCAATGATTTTCATGTTAAAAAGGTGTTGAAACACTATATGCCTGACGACCAGGAGAGTCTTCAGTATGCCACACTGCTGCAATGGGATAATATCTATTACCAGCCAAAGTCAATTACCTCCTTCAATCAGAAGACCACGGTACGCCTCGGACTTGTACAATGGCAGATGCGCAGCTATCGCGACATGGACGATATGTTCAGCCAGATCGAGTTCTTTATCGACTCAATAGCTTCCTACCAGAGCGATTTTGCCCTACTTCCAGAATTATTCAATGGTCCACTCCTCGCGAAGTATAACCATCTCTCAGAAGTGGATGCGATGAAGGAGCTTGCCAGGTACACGCCGGAGCTCCGGGACCGTTTCCGCGAGCTGGCCATAAGCTACAATGTCAACATCATTACGGGGAGCGTACCCAGCATAGAGGAGGGCCATTTGAGAAACATTGGTTTCCTCTGTCACCGGAATGGACAGATAGACGCATATGAGAAGATCCATATTACCCCTTCTGAAGAAAAGTTCTGGGGAATAAAAGGGGGCAGTCAGCTCAGGGTGTTTGAAACAGATGCAGGAAGAGTTGGCATTCTGATCTGTTACGATGTTGAGTTTCCGGAACTCGCCCGGCTCCTCGCGGAACAGCGAATGCAGATCCTATTCGTGCCGTTCCTTACCGATACGCAGAATGCCTATATGCGGGTGCGTTATTGTGCACAGGCAAGGGCTATCGAGAATGAATGTTTCGTCGCCATCACTGGCAGTGTTGGGAATCTGCCGAGGGTGGAGAACATGGATATCCAGTATTCTCAGGCGGCTGTATTCACGCCCTGTGATTTTGCTTTCCCTTCCAATGGGATTAAGAGCGAGGCAACACCAAATACTGAAATGATCCTGATCTCAGATGTGGATCTGACGCTGCTGGATCAGTTGCATAGCTACGGCAGTGTCAGAAATCTTAAGGATAGAAGAACTGATTTTTACCAGCTCAGGTTGAATCCCAACCGGGGACCTGAAAAAGGATCAGATACGGAGGAGACAGCTACAGGTCCGGTTTCAGGTGGGTAAGATCCAGAACCCGCTAACTCGTTATTGCCTTTTTTGCAAATCTTCCTTCTTCAGCCTGGCGTCAAACAAAAAAGTTCCAAAGGGGAAAAAGGCAGCCAGAAAAGCCAGGAGCAGTTTTGTGAAAGGCCAGCTTCGTTCAATATAGACCATGAAAGCAGCTAGCATAAAAAGAACAAAAAGCAAACCATGCGCCCAGCCGGTGTAGGTTACCATTAAAGGCTGGTCGGCCATGTATTTTAGCGGCATCGCTATGAACAACAATACAAGCAGAGATGTGCCTTCTAAAATCCCGATCAATCTAAGTCTTCCGACGGAGGTTCTAAGCATGGTGTGTCTTATTGAAGCGCTGCAAACTTAAGGCATCTGCAGGAGACCGGGCTTTAGAGCACGCTTGAAATCAGCAGTTTATTTGTTAAAAGTTCGTCATCGGAAATGGCGCCTGAGCGGCGCCATCCCTGGTTTTTGGTTTTGCTATTTTGCCCCCTGGTCTTTCAATCTGTAATTCGGCTGCAGGTGCGACCAACTGGCTTCTACTCTGGGTATGATCAGCATGATGATGAAAGGTAACGGACTCGAAAAGAAAACCCGCAAATACCTCACCTGGTCCAGTATCTGCTCACTGAATATCTGAAACTTCCATTGAAGCATACCTACCCCTACCAGCAACAGTACAAGTCCTGCGTATGCCAGGGTCCAGAGATATTTGATCCAGCCGGTCCTGTGCTGATGCCAGTACCAGATCCCCGTTGCATAAATGCCTCCAAGAAAGACAATATGAAATACCCGTCGCTTCATTTCGGCCACGCCTGTTGCTTCGGATATATGCTGAGATTCGATCCAGCTCAGGCCAATGATCAGGAATAGTGCTATTAATATTTTCCAGTTATTTTTCAACCACATTTCGCTTGCTATATAACATCCACAAATAGAAACTTACTCCGTAGATCATGAGCTTGAACAGGTAATGATGCATGAAGTCTGCCAGCTCATACTCATGGTAGAACATCGCAGCCAGCACTGCACACCTGACCATATTCAGGAAGATCGTGAGCAACACTCCACCAACAGCATACAGTGCCAGTCTCTTTGGCTGTATCGGGAAACAGAAAAGAAAGCCCACATAGAGCGCCATTAGCTCAAGTCCGTTACACTCCCGGGCAATTGTAACCGCCAGCTTACCGTTGATGAGCAGGGAGTACCCGTCCACTGTAAGGTTGCTGAAAAAGGGCGCAAGCATTTTATGCGTGCCCCATAGCACCACTTCTATCAGGTTGTGGTCGGGAATGCCGAGGGGGCCCAGGACCAACTCGTACAGCAGCCTCCAGGCAATGAATATTGCCGCTCCTCTCAGCAGGAAGACGCGTAACCCCTTTGGAATTGCGGTGTAGGTCTTACGGACGTTTTCAATTACTAAAGCTTTCATTCTTGCTTCTTGATGTTACAAAGGTGAAATCATGTACCTTTTGGTGAAAGAATCCTGGCCTGATTAACGGTTGCTTTGTAACTGGTTAACCACTGCTTTAGAAATGGTTAACAAGCCGTTTACAACCCAGTCCTGCAGGAATTACTATGCTACTTCGCCTGTTTTCTCAATTGCATGTATTTGCGGATACCGACACCGGCACCAGCGGCTAATAACATACTGAGGCCACCGTCCAGAGGAACGCACACGCCACCACCGTCGTCCACACCACCACCGAATCCAGGGCCTCCCTGAGCCATGGCAGCAAAAGGAGTTGCAGCAATGATGATTACCAGAAGAATGAAGATGATTTTGACTGTTTGTTTCATGTGTTTATGTTTTGTTTGTATAATGATGATATTAACAGGAACAAATATGCGGACAGTCGCCGCCGCCGGGAACTATTTTCAGTCTCTTAACACGAGGTTTGTATCTGGTTAACAGGCGCTTTAGAAATCGCCTGTTACGAATTTGCGTAACTTGAGAAGGTAATAACCGCCTGGTCTGAATCTTTTATTCCTATTCATCTCCGGCCAATCTGAGTAGTATGAACCGTCGTTGTAACCTTTTTATACTCCTTTTATTCCTGTCTCCCTGTGCTGCTGCACAACAGAAGTGGTTTGAGCTGACAGGCGGTTTTGGATTTACCACTGCCTCAACTTCCAACTCTACTGTAAGCTATGATTCAAGAATACTGCCCACAGGAGGTCTGACAGTCCACATACCGATTGTGGGGCGGCTTGCGCTGCGCTCCGGAATCCTTTATCAGCAGAAGGGTCTGAGGGGTGGGGGATCGGTAGCAGATAGCCTTGAGGTTCACAGCGACCTCTCTTCCCGGGAGACTTATCACTATCTCAATATTCCACTACAGTTGGATGTCGCTTTCGCCGGCCATAAGAATGGTGTCTGGAGAATTGCAGGTGGGATGAGCTACGGCATATTGGTGGATGCTGTGAAGAGTATCAGATTCAGGACCTATGATGGAGGCAGTCTGGTGGGGGAGTATGAAAAGGAATTTAAACAGTCCATCGGAATAGAATCGAGTCAGAACTATCCGGGACTTCCAGGGCAGGAAGGTACAGCGCTTTATGTTTTTACGCCAGCCATACGCCTCGACCTTACCTGGCAGTATAAAAAGCAATTTGTGTTGGGACTGCACTATGAACAACATCTGCAGGATATCCGCATGCGGGTTCACAATAATGCTCGTCAGAAACTACATTCTGTAGGGATCATGGCTGGGGTGATCATCCGCTGATACTGATTACCTCGATACCAGTGACTCCAGGGGGAATTTCAGATTGGAGTACTCCATCAGGTCGACTTTAATACTGCCCACTGAGATCGGACTCTCCACCCGTACCGGTATATGATTGGCATCATCCGTTACCCAGAGATACATCTTGTCCGCATCCTTGAAAATATTACCCTGGATCAGCAGTGGACGGAGTTTTATCGCTCTGAAGGTACCGTAACGGGTTTTGATCGTCTCCTTACCCAGGTACTCGATATAGGTATTGTAAACCTGGTTGTCAAGGAACATATCGATCGTGATCCTGTCACCGACTTTGTAAGCATCGTAATCGATGTTCCGTGCGAAGTACATTGCATTGATCACATCAAAAACATGATTCTTTAGCTTATAGGTACGTTTGCCGGTAGTCGCCGTTTTCCTGTCGTGGTTGAAATGCACCTCTTCCTCATGCTTGAAACTGCCCTCGTTGATATTCCTGTAGAACTTCAGACTTCTGTAATGTTCTGTATCGAAATAACTTTCGTAACGGTCCCTTACTTTGAAAATCCAGTCGTATTTCTTGTTTGTTACCCCTTCAGCCACCACGTGGTAGGCCGGTGTGTTGTTGAGCCTCGTCAGCGCCGTGTTGAACGTAGCGGTGCCTGCGTTTACAAAGATGCCGATCACATTATAGAAAACGGTGTACCGGATCTGCTCCCCTGGCTTGAACGCAGGCTGAGACATGAGCTTGTACTGGGCGATGCTGAATGTACTGGTCAGCAACAACGTCACTAAAAGGAATAATCTTTTCATAAGCTTCGGCGATTGTAGGTGAGGGCTAGTTGACTTCATGCGCATAGGCTCTCACGCTTATACGTATTTAATGCAACAATTATGCAAATTTACCCTAAAAAGGCCGGCTTCCCTCTTCCGGGATGTTAAAGAGTTACTAAGCCGGTCAGCTATTTCGACTAACTTAGAGAGTTGAAACACCAGCGTTTGCCTGAACTGATTCCTATACACGATTTTCAGAAGGATGATCCGAATAGCACGCCTTTCCGCATCATCGCACTAGATGCCGGCTCGGGATACGATATATTTCAGCCACACCGTCATAACTACTACGAGGTCTTTCTGTTCCGGAAGGGTGGCGGACTACATACCATCGATTTTCAACCGTATCAAATCCACGACCATTCTGTTCATTTCATTTCTCCGGGACAGGTGCATCTGATGCAAAGGGGACCGGAATCGACCGGTGTTATCCTTCTGTTTAGCAGGGAATTTTATTATTGTCAGCCGGGAGGAGAAGAGTTATACAGCTTTCCCTTTCTTCATAATTCCACAGTTCCGCCGCTGCTGGAGCTATCCCCGGAGCAGTTTGAGGGTTTTCAGATCCTTGTAGATCAATTGAAACAGGAAGCTTCAGCAGATACTGATCTGATCCGGACTTACCTGAAGCTGATGCTGCTCAAATGCAGAAACCATTTTCATCAGAAGGCAGCGCTTCAAACCGGCCGCGACCTGGAGCTGTTTAACAATTTCAGACTGCTTGTAGAAAAACACTACCGTACACTCAGGCAGCCTGCAGCTTATGCTGCTCAACTTTGTATTACCGAAAAGAAGCTGAACCTCGTATGCAAGGCAGCCACAGGTTCCAGTGCAGGCGATTTTATCCGCGACCGGGTACTGCTGGAAGCCAAACGTCTCCTGCACAATGCCGATCATTCTGTGAAAGAAATCGGATATTATCTCGGTTTTGAAGATCCTTCCTATTTCAACAGGTTTTTTAAAACAAATACCGGAACCACTGCTGTAGGTTTCCGGAATCAGCAAATGGCAGCGCAGTTTCCTGAGCGGGGAGTGTAACTTCCAAGTATTCATGCGAAAAGATGTTTGAGAATTTACATATCCATTTGAAAGGTCTGTTGTAACTTTGATTCAAAATCGTCATCCAATGAGCAAAAATGCCCTCGGGGAATTGAAACTTTCACCGCTAAAAGAGAACGGCAAATTCGTATTTGTAGTTTCTGAGATCAGGATGAACGGTAAGCTGAACAAGGGCGACTCTATCAAGATATTCGTAGATAGCTATGAACAGCAAAATGGCCGGTATCTCCTGAAGAATTCCACTGTAGCCACATCTAAAATCGTTGTCAGGGGAACGCCTATTCAAACGGAACATCCTGAAGGTGTTACTTCAGTCGAGGAGCTCTATGAAAAGGCCTGCCAGATGTACAGAAACCAGTTCTATTTCGGGAAAGTAGAGATGTAATTCCGGACAATATCCAAATTATTCATACTGAACGATTGAAATAAGTCAGTTAGATGCTATTTTGCGTCCGGTTTTTTCCCTGATAAATGAATAGCAACGGTTGGATCGATATCACTATGCCCCTGATCAGCAATATGGTTGTGTGGCAGGGTGATGATCCAGTTCGTATTCTCAGAACATCCCGGATAGAAAAGCAGGGTGTCAACATCACTAAGCTTTCCATGGGAGCCCATAGCGGAACGCATATCGACGCTCCCCTGCATTTCATCAAAGGCGGCAAGGATATTTCCCGTCTCGATCTGGACCAACTGATTGGTTACACGAAGATTTTCCATATTACTGATCCTCAGCAAATTACCTTCAGCGAACTGAAAGAACTGCCTATTGAAGAGGGGGACCGCATCCTCTTCCGTACCCGCAATTCTGATTTTGACTGGCTCAGAAGACCTTTCCTGAAAGATTATGTCTATCTCAGCACCAATGCTGCGCAGTATCTCGTGAAGCTCGGCGTGAGGTGCATCGGTGTTGACTATCTTTCCGTAGCAGGTCTTGAAAATGGCACAGAAGTACACGAACTATTGTTAAACGCGGATGTAGCTATTATAGAAGGGCTTAACCTGCAACAGGTAAGACCGGGACTTTACGAAATGGTTGCACTGCCGCTGAAGATCAAAGGGGCCGATGGCGCGCCCGCCAGAGTGGTCGTACGGAGGATTGAGCCTGGTGAAGATCAGAATCAGGTCCCTGTCTGATCTGGCGCCTAGTTTCTCGTCAGTCGGTTATAGTCTTTCAACAACTGCTCCAGCATGCTTCTCGGTTCCAGGTCGGTCCTGAGCTGCAAGACCTGCCGGATCCTTTCAGCTACCTGTTCCATGTATAGTTCGGTGTCCCTGTTAGATCCTTTTGTGTGGAGTAGATTTCTGATGCCGTTAATATCCCGGTCGCTCAATCGCATCACCTCTGGAAAAACAGGTTGGTAATCTTCTTCCTCCAACTCGAGGTATATTGTATCACCCAGGTCGGTTTCATGCCTTGTATCGATCACTACAGTCCCCGCTACCATATCTCCCAGCCGCTGATTATACCGTGAAAGTGCTGCCGACATCACCGCGCCGGCGCCCATAGTGATGGTCATATCAACCAGCCTGAACAACCAGCGAAGCAGGTATTGACTTCCGCTGGCTTCCGTGCCGGAGATATCGATAACCTTTATGCCCATGAGTTTCTTTCCCACCGACTGACCCCCAAAGAAGTACTCTGCTACAAGATGATAGCTATAGGCGGGGATGGCAATGATCAGTATCGAGGCTGTTGTCATCAGATCGCGGCTCCCCTGTAAGGGTTCCACAGCCCAGGAATACATGACATAGACGTAGAGGTAGATAAGGATAATGTCCAGCACCCAGGCAATAAGCCGCTTATGGAACGGTGCTATCCGGAATTCCAGGTCGATGTTAAATGGTGTGGTTATAGTTATGACACTCATCTCAGTTGAGTTGTGCTCCCTGCTCACCGGAATACCAGTACTGGGAGAGCTCTATATCTACCATTAAATCTCCTGCCAGCTTCAACAGGCGATGCGGAAGTTTGTTGTATTGCGCCACAATTTTGCTGTCTGCAAATTCAGTGTAAAATCCGAAATCGAGTGTCTGAGTGGAGTTGATGTTTTGTAACCGCTGAAGCTGTTGAAAATGCTGCTCCAGCCAGCCTGCGGCTTCTTCAAGCTGCGGCTTCAGATCGGTAAAATCCTGCCGGCTGACGTCAAAGCCACATAAAGTCTGTTCGTATTTCTTTGTGCCCTGCGCCGTTTCAACGACAGAGCCGCGTTCAATGATCTTATAAGGCTGCAGTTCCAGTAGTGCTACTAAATCTGAGGAAGGTTGGTCGCAGGAAACCCACAATACACAAGGCATATGAATGTTTTGATGACTGATTTAGTCATGCAAATTAAGCAGTCAATGTCTGATTTTACAAAAGATCAGAAATGCATGTCTATAATGCTACTGAGGGGGATCAGCATCCCGCCCTTTAACTGTACAAAATCGTCTGTGCAGGACCAAACTGTCGTCTCTACGGTCTTCGGCCCCTGAGTGGTCTCAAAAGTGATTACGGTCTTCCCTTTGAACTCGTTCCCAAGTCTGACAGCATAACGTAGTTCCTGACGCCAATGAGCAGAATTGTCAACAAATGCAGGGACGATCTTGTAATGGGGAATCTCTTCCTTGGCAATGAGTGTGGGCATATCCAGAAGATTTTACTATTCTAAGTTAAGAATAAATACATGGATTTATTCCGATCTCATAGAATGAATTGTGAATTTTTCCGGATTTTGAAAACTACCGGCACGCAATTCATACTTCTGCATGCCAGTAGTTCTGCTTATTTGCGGTAACTAAGGTCTTTTACCAGTGCCTCAGGAAGTTTTGGTAGCATGCTTCTTGGCAACAGGAAGGAAGTGAGTTCTGCCAGCTCACGGAATACATAATGACTGTCTGCCGCTTTGGCTAAATAGTCTGCGCCGCTGCTGCCCCCGGTACCGAGTCTTTTACCGATGGTGCGCTGTACAAGATGTATATGACGGTGACGCCAGAGGGACAGTAATTCGTCGATCTCGAGCAGCGTGCTTAAGAGTTCGTAGGGGAGTTGTAATAACGGGTAGTCCCGGTAGAGCATAATGAAAAGCGCATTCCGGTTCGCGTCCGCGCTCAGGCTTCTTTCAGTCGGATATTCTTTGTCCATAAAGAGCTGATCAAAGGACCTGAGATTGATCTTTTCTCCTTCCTGTAAACTGTTTTCATAGGCTGTGCGGTACTGTTGCCAGAAAGGTCTTTCACTGTTTTCCAGCGCCCAGTAACTGCTCTCCCTGATGAATGGCATACGCTCCAGCCAGCGGTTGATCAATACCAGAAGGCTTTCCTGGTTTTCAGCTTCCTTCACCCGCTCTACATCTGCAGGGGTGAGCTGGGTGAGATAATAGTTCTGTCCGTGTCTGTGCTGGAACTTCAGTCCCAGGGAAGCCTCGATCATCTTGAACTGAATACTCTGAAACCCTGAGGCAGGCCGGAGCAGGTCGCGGAAATCAAGAAAATCCAGCGGTGTCATGGTTTCCAGAACGGCCATCTGGCTGACTGCAATATCCAGTATCCTGCAGACGCGTTTCAATCGGTGTACAGAATTGTAAACGTCAGGGCTGTTATCTGGAATATTTGGTTGCTGAAAGATCTGACGAACAATGGTCAGCTCATGTAATATCTGTTTGAACCAGAGTTCATACGCCTGATGAATGATAATAAACAGCATTTCATCATCGGCCCTGATGCCCTCTTTCCCGCTTTCTGTGTGCTGCGCATTCAGTATTTTATCCAGCTGCAGGTATTCACTGTAATAAACCGGCTGACGTTCTTTTTTTTCCATACCCGGCGAAAATAGATAATGTTAAACGAACACCGAAACTTCCTAGTTTTGCGACCATGTCGATTAAGGTAGAAGCACTTACGAAAATCTATGGTACACAACTTGCAGTGGATCATATCTCATTTGAGCTGAAAAAAGGTGAGATTGTGGGCTTTCTTGGTCCTAATGGTGCCGGTAAATCGACTACGATGAAGATGATCACCGGGTATCTTCCGCCGACTGAAGGGACCGCTGTTGTAGCCGGTTTTGATATTCAAAAGGACCCGATGGAAGTAAGAAAGCGTGTTGGCTATCTTCCAGAAGCCAATCCACTCTATTACGAGATGTATGTCAGAGAGTATCTGGAGTTCACCGCCGGGATTCATAGCCTCGGGCGTGGGGCCAAAGAACGGATTGAGGAAATGATCGTTTTAACGGGTCTCCAGAAAGAAGCTCATAAACATATCGGTGCGCTCTCCAAAGGTTACAAGCAAAGGGTGGGACTGGCTCAGGCAATGCTTCACAATCCTGAGGTACTCATTCTGGATGAGCCCACCTCCGGCCTGGATCCCAATCAGATCCTCGAGATCCGGGAACTGATCACCAGAATCGGTCAGGAGAAAACAGTGTTGCTTTCCACGCATATCATGCAGGAGGTACAGGCCATGTGCAACCGGGTGATCATCATCAACAATGGAAAACTGGTTGCTGACGATACCATAGACAAACTTCAATACGCAAACGCCTCTCAGGGGGCACTGCTGGTGACCTTCGAGTCCGACATCGACCCGCTCCTGCTTAAAAACCTACCGGCCGTTACAAAAGTGGATGGTCTGGGAAATCGCCAGTGGCGCCTCTTTACCGATAGGCCGGAGGAACTCCGCAAAACGGTCATGAAATGGTCCCTGGATAATGATGTCAACATCAGCGCCCTCACTGCCGAAAGCCAGTCATTGGAAGAAGTATTCCGCAATCTGACGAGGAAGTAGACTGTTCTGACCAGGTCTTTTCCCGCTCTCTCAGTTTTTTTCACAAAAATGCCCTTAATACCTAAGTAATTATGTTGGTTTCACTTCAGAATGTGTCGTTTTATTTTGGATCCCGCGCGATCATTGAAGATGCAAGCTGGCAGATAGGCACCGGTGAACGTATAGGTCTGGTTGGCCACAATGGTGCCGGAAAGTCTACCATATTGCGTTTGATCACCGGAGCTTACCGGCCCGATGAAGGTACCATTGCCAAACCGAAAGACGTTACGATCGGTTTTTTTAATCAGGACCTGCTGAGTTTCTCATCTTCCGATTCCATCCTCAAAGTAGGGATGCAGGCCTTCGAAAGGGCTCATCAGGTAGAGCATGAGATGGAAAGGATCCTTAAAGAACTGGAGTCGAAACCAGACGATCCACGACTTCTGGATGATTATAGTCATGCCCTTCACGATTTCGAAGTGGCCGGTGGCTATGAAATGGAACACCGGTCGGCAGAGGTACTTGAAGGCCTCGGTTTCAGTACCGAAGACCTGCAAAGGCCTTACAATGAATTTTCCGGGGGCTGGAGGATGCGGGTGCTCCTTGCAAAGATGATGCTGCAGGCACCGGATCTGCTGCTGCTGGATGAACCGACCAACCACCTGGATCTTCCTTCCATTGAATGGCTGGAGCGATACCTCTCAGGATACCCCGGCTCCGTAGTGATCGTATCACACGACCGCTACTTCCTCGACCGGATGGTATCGAAGATTGTAGAGGTCTGGCAGCGCGACCTGGTTCAGTACAGTGGCAACTACAGTTTCTTCCTCCAGGAGAAAGAAGAAAGAATGGTATTGCAACAACGCGCTTTCGAAAATCAGCAGGATTATATCCGTCAGCAGGAGCGCTTTATTGAGCGGTTCAGAGCGAAAGCTACAAAGGCTGCACAGGCACAGAGCGCCATGAAGCGGCTGGAAAAGCTCGACAAGATAGAAGCGCCGGATGCTTCCATCCCTGTAATGAATATCAACTTCGATGTGGCTGTTCAACCGGGAAAGATCATTTCGACGTTGAAGGATGTCTCAAAGAGATTTGGTGAGAACGTAATCCTTGATGAGGCCAGTGCGGAAATTCTGAGGGGTGATAAGATCGCCCTGATCGGAGCCAACGGTAAGGGTAAGTCCACGCTCCTCAGGATCATCGCAGGAAGAGAATCTTTCGAAGGGGAACGCAAAGAAGGACATAATGTGGAAGAAAGCTTCTATGCCCAGCACCAGCTTGAAGCCCTTAATGTTGAGAATGAGGTTCTGGACGAAATGAAGCAGGCCGGCACCGGTAAGAACGAACTCGAGTTGAGGCAACTCCTTGGCTGTTTCCTTTTCAGTGGAGATGATGTTTTCAAAAAGATCAAGGTGCTTTCCGGAGGCGAGAAGGCCAGGGTGGCCCTTGCTAAGGTGATCGCTGCAAAAGGAAATTTCCTGATGCTGGATGAACCGACCAACCACCTCGATATGCAGTCGGTGGAAATGCTGATAGACGCACTTAAGAAGTACGAGGGTACCATGATCCTTGTTTCGCACGATCGTTACTTCATCAGCAAGACGGCAAATAAGATCTGGTGGATTGAAGATGCTAAGATCAAAGAGTTTAACGGCCCTTATGACGAGTGGGTTACCTGGCAGCAGGAAAGACAAAAGCGTCTGGCTGAAGAAGCATCAGTCAAACCTGTACCCCCCGCACCTAAACAGGAAGCGCCAAAGCCCAAACCTGTGCCATCGGTTGACCATGGCGAACTGCAGCAGCTTCGTAAGCAGTATCAGCAGAAATTGAAACAGTTTCAGAAGCTGGAGGCAGAACTGGAGAAGATAAAATCTAAACAGGCAGAACTGGAAGGGCAGCTAGCCGACCCGGAAATCTACGCCGACAAGGATCGGTTCCTGCGTCTTGATGAAGATTACAAAGCGGTGTCCACTCAGGTTTCTGCTAAAACGGCGGATTACGAAAAGCTCTTTGAGGAAGTCATGCAGCTCGAGGAAAAGATCGGCTAAAGAATCTGACTTAAAACCCAGAAAAAAGCCCCCTGCTCTCTGGAACAGGGGGCTTTTGCTTTTATCGTGCTATAACCAGGCGCTCTTTATACCTTGTTCCTCCCGGAGCATGGTAAAGGATGATATAGCTGCCGTTTGCGAGTTGGCTGATATCCAGCTTCCCGCTGGTTTGTGTCCACTCCTGTTGCATCTGTATCCTGCCAGTTACGTCTATCACCGAAATCTGCCCGTTAACGTTTTGTAGTCCCTCTATCCGGATTGTTACTTCCCCGTCTGCCGGATTAGGGTAAAGGTTCATTGCTACTGATTCCCCTCCGGAAATATTTTCCACTGCAGTTGGCCAGTCTGTGCTGAAGTACTGGCTGAAGCCACAACCAAAATCACCAGCATAATAGGCCCTCAGCGGCAGCGGTATCAGACTGGTCGTCCGCCTGACCGAAATAGAAGCGATTCCCACGGAGTTCTTATTCCACCACCAATTCATGCCATCGCAACCCCCGTCATGAACCACCAGTTGATAAGGAGCTGGCCCCAGATGAACTGTGTCTATATAGGTTGTCTGGGGCTGGTTGTTGATGCGCTCTGCAACTACGCTTCCGTTCATGTCCAGTATCTGCCAGCTATTTTCACTTACTCCCGCTACAGTCCCCAGGTTGGTCACCAGCCTGATGATTAGCGTAGTGGGCCATTTCGGGGCAGGTGCGTAAACAGAATGGAGCTGGTCATTTGTAGCATCGTCGTCAGTCTGTCCGTTCACTTCAAGAAGGCTCACTTCGAACAGGCTGGTATCTGTTACATCGCTTAGCGGCCAGTATTCAGGCAGCGTAATCTCTGTTTCAGCTCTGGCAGCAAGCTGGCCATTCCAGGTATAAACATCCTTTGCGTAGCCGGGCGTTCCATACTGGATTTTGAGGCTGCTGACAGGCGTGCTGCCCGAGTTTCTGACCCGGATTACCGGATTCCCAACCCTTACGTTTTCACGGAAATGCCCTTCAAATGTTGTTGGGGCAATTATATCCTGAATGGAGGCATCCAGTGTCTTATTCATGGCTCCATAGTACACCACGGTGCCTTCGATGATATAGGAAGCTTTGCTTCCGGAACTGTTCGGTACTGAGGTGTAAGAGGGGAAGGTGGCATTTACGGTGAAATTGCTGCCGCTGGTGATCCCTGTCAGTTCGTGGCTGAACGGGTAGATCAGATCACCGGGGCACCAGCCTGCGCGGTCGAAGACCCATGTGCCGTTCTGGGGATAGTAGTCATTGAAACCACAGTCATCTCTCCAGAAGTTTTGTTGCGTAAGGAGATTGTTGTTAAGGTTGATGGTATAGGTATTCGGACAGAACTCCGCGCAACCCTGAGCATCTCCACCATGTCCCGTAACGGTAAACTTAAGCTCGGCGGTCCCGGTATTGGCCGGGGCCGTCAAAGCCACATTGTCCAGTGCTGTATTAATGGGTGTCGACCCATGTCCGTAATCATAACTGCCTTTCCAGATGGGCGCCAGTCCTATCACATCACGCTCAGGTGTTCCTTCAACAAAAGCAAATTTTACATCGGCGGTAAATCCTCCTGAGTAACCGGAATAGTGTACCCGGACGGTTGCACTGTTTTGCAATAATGACACAAAGTCTGTTACATCAAAAACGTAAACGCCCTTCCAGTTTGGTCCCATCCTGGAACTGTTGGCGTAGGGAGTGATCAGCCGGCCCAGCTCCACTGTATCACCTCCCTGGGTCAGCAGTTTTGTCTGCACGGTATAGTCCCAGTCCGCACAATACTGCGGGTTTCCCGGACAGCTATATTTACCCAGCGTAAATACCATGTAGATATTCCGGTAGCTGGTTCCGGGTTGAGGGAAATTGACGGTGGTGTCAAAATCGCCATACCAGTCAAGCCAGGTGCCGGCGTGCGACTGCACCCAGGTTGTGTCACCAGGTGCGGCCTTTGTTGGAAGGGAAAAAAGCAGGATCCCTGCTACAGCAAGTAAAATCTTATTCATTCAAAGTCTGGTTAAATGTGAAACGCGATAAAGTTAAACATTTTGTATCCGATCTGGCCGGGACAGGCACCTTTCCCGGGGATCAGGCGATATACTGTTAAAATCTATCATGTTTATCGGTATTCCGGACGCCGTTCTTCCTTCTGTAGCTCAATATCAACTACCTTTGCACGCTCCAGAAAAATGTTCTGGAATAAACTTAAGTCATGTCCGGATTTACCGTAGCCATAGTAGGTCGTCCCAATGTTGGAAAATCGACCTTGTTTAACCGCCTGCTGGAGCAGAGAAAAGCCATCGTCGAGGATACACCCGGTGTCACCCGCGACCGGCAGTATGGGGTGGCGGAGTGGAATGGTAAAACTTTCAACGTGATAGACACTGGTGGTTTCGTTGTAGGGTCTGATGATGTTTTTGAAAGGGAGATCCGCAAACAGGTTGAAATCGCAGTCGATGAAGCAAGTCTTATACTTTTCATTGTTGACACCACTACAGGAATTACCAACCAGGATGAGGATATGGCCGATATCCTTCGCAGATCACCAAAACCCGTACTGCTTGTAGTCAATAAAGTCGATAATTCTCAGAGAGCCCTCGATGCCACTGAGTTTTATTCACTTGGTTTTGAGAACACGTTTTTCCTGTCCTCCATCTCCGGAAGCGGAACAGGAGAGCTGCTGGACGAACTGGCCAGCCATATCCCGGAAGAACCGGCATCAGAAGAGCAGGAGTTATCTGAAGGCGATCAGATCGCAAGGTTTGCGATTATCGGTCAGCCCAACGCTGGTAAGTCTACGCTTTTAAATGCTCTTGTCGGTCAGGAAAGAACGATTGTCTCAGATGTGCCAGGCACGACAAGAGACACAATCCATACACACTACAAACAGTTCGGAAAGGAGTTTATCCTGATTGATACTGCAGGGCTAAGGAAGAAGAAGAATGTTCATGAAGACATTGAATTCTATTCTGTGATCAGGGCTATCAGGGCTATGGATGAAGCAGATGTATGCTTTATCGTCATAGATGCTGAAAAAGGTGTTACCATGCAGGATGTGAGCATTTTCAGCCTCGCTTCCCGAAAGGGTAAGGGTGTGGTCATCCTCGTCAATAAATGGGATACTGTTGAAAAGGAAACCAACACCGCCCGCGATTATGAGCGGGAGATCAAGCAAAGAATTGCTCCTTTCACGGACGTTCCGGTAATCTTTATATCCGCGCTGGAAAAGAAAAGGATCTTCCAGGCTATGGAAAAAGGGCTGGAAGTTTATGAGAGCCGCAAGCAGAAGATCAGTACTTCTAAGTTGAATGATGTGTTGTTACCGGAGATCGAACGGTATCCGCCGCCGATGACCCGGGGGCATAGCGTAAAGATCAAGTTCATCACGCAGCTTCCTGTGGTCGTTCCCTCCTTCGCTTTCTTTGCCAATTATCCGGACGCCATCAAAACTCCCTATAGAAACTTTCTGGAAAACAAGGTAAGGGAACACTTCAATTTCAATGGTGTGCCAGTCAGAATCTTCTTCCGGAAAAAATAATTCAGCAGCGAGTAAATCTCAGTATTTGTGAAGACGAAATCAATCAAAAAGGACAAGGTTAATATCATCACACTGGGCTGTTCCAAGAACATGGTGGATAGCGAGGTGTTGAGCGGTCAGTTGAATGCCAATGGTATCAGAGTGTCGCATGAAAGCGAAAAGCTGGATCACAATATTGTTGTGGTAAATACCTGTGGATTCATCGATAAGGCGAAAGAGGAAAGCATTAATACCATACTGGAGCAGGTCTCTCTCAAGCAGGACGGTCGGCTCGACAAGGTTTATGTAACGGGCTGCCTCAGTGAGAGATACCGCAAAGACCTTGCTTCTGAAATTCCCGAAGTAGATGCCTGGTTCGGAACAATGGAGCTTCAGCTAATGCTGCAGAAGTTCAGGGCGGATTATAAGCAGGAGCTGGTAGGGGAGCGGATGCTTGCCACTCCTGGTCATTACGCCTACCTAAAGATTTCCGAGGGCTGCAATCGTACCTGTTCTTTCTGTGCCATTCCTTTAATGCGTGGCGGACATGTTTCCAGGACGATCGAAGATGTGGTCGCGGAAGCGAAGCGCCTCGTGGCAAAGGGTGTGAAAGAGATCATGCTGATCGCGCAGGAACTAACCTATTACGGTCTCGATATTTTCAAGAAACGCGCCCTTGCAGAACTCCTGAAACACCTCTCTGATGTACCGGGTCTGCACTGGATCCGGCTACACTATGCTTACCCTTCGAAATTTCCACTGGATATCCTCGACGTTATGCGGGAGCGCGATAATATCTGTAACTACCTCGACATGCCTCTGCAGCATATATCCGACCGGATGCTCAAAGCCATGAAGCGTCAGATGGATAAACAGGAGATTTACGACCTGTTAGCCGCTATCCGGGAAAGGGTGCCGGGAATATGCATCAGAAGCACTTTGATCGCTGGGTTTCCGGGAGAAACGCAGGATGATGTCGAAGAGCTGAAATCCTTCCTGGAAGATGTCCGTCTGGATAGAGTAGGCATCTTCACATACTCTCACGAGGAGAATACATCCGCTTATGATCTGACAGACGATGTTCCCGCTGATGTTAAGGAAGCCCGGGCGCAGTCTGTAATGGAAGTACAACAGGAAATCTCCTATGAAAAGAACCAGGAGAAATTGGGTAAGGAGTTCAGGGTGATGGTTGATAAGATGGAAGCAGGTAGGTATCTGGCTCGTACAGAATTCGATAGTGTGGAAGTGGATAACGAGGTGATCATCCACAGTTCTGAAGCATTGCCCATTGGGGAGTTCACAAATGTTCGGATCACAAAAGCTTACGACTACGATCTGGAGGCAGAAGTGGTTACTGATTAAGCGGCCGCCTGCTCGATAACCTGTTGCAGTTGTTTGGCTGAAATTATCCCGGAGGCCCTCCATTTGAGGTCTCCATTCCTGAAGATCATCAGTGTGGGAACACCTTGTATTTTAAGTGCCTCAGCCGCTTCGGGATTTTTATCTACATCTATTTTGATAATGGTGACCTTATCGCCCATGGCAGTCTTTACCTGTTCCAGAATGGGGTTCATCATTTTACACGGACCGCACCAGGTCGCATAAAAATCGACGAGGACAGGCTTCTCAGAACTAATGATTTGATTAAAAGTTGCCATAACAGTATAGCTTGTATCTGATACATCAAAATATTGTTCCATCAGTTCTGAAGGGAGATCTGGCACGGGATTTTATTATACAATGGAAAGAATCGGATAAAGCCTCGTGTGTTATGAATTTGTGAGGATGGAGGCTTTGGGATTGATGGATTTGGATAGGTGATGCAAGATAAATTGAAGAGTTGGTGAAGTTGGAACATCCGATAATGACCGTCTCTCTGTATAACGGAGAGACGGTTTTTTTTTAGCATCGGTCCGGCAGCTCACACCGTCCTGTACCATACTTTACTGATTCTGGTCTTCCTTCAGAAGGTCGTTATGTATAGCCACTCCCGCCTTTACACCTTCAGCCGCAGCTACGATCACAAAATGCATGTCGAATGAGGCGTCTCCTGCTGCATATACACCTTCCACGCTGGTTTGTTGTTTCCTGTTAGTAACCGCCGGACCTTTTCCAGAGCATTTACAGCCAAGTTGCAGTAGCAAATCATTATTGACGCTGAATCCGTGATGGGTGAACAGCGAATTGCAGGGAATCGTTATGCCGCCATCCAATTCCACAGAAAACAGTTTTTTCCCGTCATGTTGCAGCCGTTGAATCTTTTTTGTGATCACATCGACTCCTCTGCGTTCCAATTCTCTTCGTTGTGAAAGCTTCAGGTAATACGCTCCGTCAGTGAACAGGAACACTTTTTCGGAAAGATGCCTCAGTGCCAATGCCATGCCATACCCGTTGTACTTCCGGGCATACAGTCCTACAATGGTATCCTTACACTCATATCCATCGCAAAAGGGGCAATGAAAGACACTATTACCCCAGAGTTCCCGCATACCCGGTATGTCGGGGACGTGATCCGTAACACCGGTAGCGATCAACAGTCGCCTGCAACGATACTGATCTACTTCTGTTCCGAGACGAAATCCGTCTTCCTCCTTTGTAGCCAGGACGACTTTCTCTTTATGTATCGCAATGGGGTAGTTATTAAGTTCCGCAGCAGCCAACTCCAGAAAATCAGGAGGTAGGATACCATCACGTGTCAGATAATTATGTAGTCCGTGAGAGCGCAGATTTCTCTGCTTACCCTCATCGATGATTAAAACGGATCTGCGGCTCCGGGCCAGCACCGTAGCGGCACTGAGCCCGGCTGGTCCGCCACCTACAACTATAATGTCCCAGATTTTTTGATTGTCGGGCATGGTGAAAGGAATACGCCCATTTTCATAAATACCATACCCTTATGCCATTATACCTCAGGGGTGGTTTCCAGAACCGCTACGCGCTTTCTGATGTTCCGGACCGGTGCCGGGTTCTTGATTCGGGTAGTTTTAATTTCCGGTTGTGGTGGCTTGAGCTGGAAAGTGTCATTATGATGGGCTTTGTGTGTGGGTTTCAGCCAACCGAATGGATAGCTGCAGAAAAGGTACATTTTCAAGACAAAGCCGGTTACAAATATGCTGATTCGGGAAATCATTGATGGATTAGCCTGTTAGAAAGACGCCAGATAAAATTGATGAGCATCAGCGAGAAAGCATTATTTGCTGATGCGGTTAACATCTGTTTGACAATCGATTAACGAGTCGTTTAAATTTATCCGGGGTACACTGCTCCGCCTTTTTTGTCATTTATTCGTCATGGGGAAGTCAAAACGATGACATATGTTAGTTTTCTTCGCCGAAACAAAGTAGATTTATAATCAATTTAACAGTCATTGCTCAAACCAAAACGTATGAAACGAGCCTACGCCATAGCCGCTTTACTGGTGATGATGGCCCTGCAAAGTCAGGCGAAAGTCACCAGTACCAGTGTTCCAAGCCTGTTTCCGCAGTTCGGACCAGGAAGCTCTATGTTGCACCCGGGCTTTTACCAGTCAAGATTGATCGGCCAGAGCTACGGCACTTTTACCAATGCGGTGCTGGAACCATTTGACTCGATTACTTACTCCTATTCTTTCGGGCGAGGTGGTGAGCTTTCAAGAGAAGAACTTGACGATCATTATGTGAACTTTGAAGAGAGCATCACCTATCGTTTCAACCCCGTGTCCCAAACCTATGTCAGAAGACATCAGCGTGTGCAAACCTATAACCAGTTTGGAAAAGTAGCCTACTATACCTGCAGAAACTGGCGCCCTGTCACCTCCTCATGGGATGATTCAGCAAGGTTTGTATATTCTTACAATACGGACAATACCCTGCTGCTGTCCACAGTTTTTCAGATCATGATGAATGTGGGTTGGATGGATCATGTACCCTATGATAATGTTTATGATCCCGTCACCGGAAAGTTGATGGAGATGAACTCCCTGGTGTTCCAGATGAAGTTTGTGTACGATATCAATGGTAATCTGATTGAGCGGAAGGAGCGTACAAGATCTCTGACAACTCCCTGGAAAGACACGGAAAAGCATTTGTTTACCTACGATACCAATGACAGGGTTATTACCTATATCGTCCAGATAAATGATGGTGGCTGGAAAAACACAGAGAAGACCGAATATACTTACAATGGTTCACTGATGGCCACAGCAGTAAAATCTGAATGGGAAGCAGGTGCCTGGAGCCTGAAAGGTAAGCACGAATACACTTACGATAGTAACAATAACAAGATTTCTGATACCTGGTTGACCTGGGATGCTGGCACAAGTAGCTGGAACAACACCTCGCGACTTGAATGGACTTATAATGGTTTTGACCAACCACTGACGCATTTTTCCCGCACCTGGGACGAAGTTGGTTCCAACTGGGTATTTGCTGATGGTGACTTCCTCAAAAGGTTTCATTACCAATCGTACAACCCCAATTCTGTCGCTACTGTGAAAGAAGCTGTGTCTGTCAGTTCCTGGCCTCAGCCTGCCACCGATCAGTTGAATTTCAATCTTACTGACAGGAATCTGTCTGATGGAACAGTACTGCTGTCCGATCTTCAGGGTAGGGTAGTGAAAACGCAGCCGCTGCAATCAGGCACACAACAGACAATCAATGTGACAGATATTCCTTCCGGTTACTATGTGCTCAATATTCTTGCAGGAACAGAACGCTACACAACAAGAGTATTGATAGCGCATTAACATAGCTACTGTAGTTGATTATGGGCTGTCCCGGTTGGGGCAGCTTTTTTTTGGTACGTATTTTATAGGATTCGGGAAATCCGATTGCTCACTATGAAACAGTCCATTTTTTCAGAGATTTTACTGGAAATATTATCCGTGTCTGGCCTGATAGCCATGGTGGTGTTTCTGATCTACGGCATGTTGCGCGGTTACCTTATGGAGAAGGAAGTGCGGCTCCGCAACCGTCGTAAATACTCCTGACAGAGCTATCAGTGCTGTTTGCCTATCATCTTGTCAACTGCGAGCCAGAGACTACTGAGCGCCATATAGGTCTTTAGTAATATTCCTCCTGCCAGTGCTGATACACCAAGAATCATTTTCAGTCTGAGCTCCTGGCTCATACGCTTCAACTGCTGTGAAGCTCCGGAAAGATCCAGTGGTTTGATAATCGGTTTTGATACTATGGTGCCGACTTGTTTCATCACCCTGTTTTTGATTTGTAGCTGAATAGCCAGTACAAAGGTGATAGACACCAGTAGTCCTGTGAAATAAAAAAACCAGCTTAACAGCTGGTTAGCAGTTGATTAACCAATGATTAGCAATCACCTGCCTGAAAACACAGAATCTCTTCAGGATTTTATTGCTGTTGTCCTGGCACTCTCTGGCGGGTGCTGACTGCTGAATCCTGTCCGGAACTTTTTGGCGTGGCATTGTCAGGACCAGCCGTTGGCGAGGCATAGTCTGTCCCGAATGTGTCTCTGAGGGGCGCAGTGGAAGTATTGGGGTTCTCATAACCCCCCTGTCCTTCCATACCCATGCTGTCAGCACGGGAGTGGTCTTCGTTGACGTTATTGTCCATATCGCCGCAGGATGTCATCAGCATACCCGCAACGAATAGCATAGTGAGGTATCTTTTCATGGTCGTAATTTAGTTTGTTACTGAGCTTGTTCTTCTTCAGAAGTGGTCAGGGCAGGCCTGCGGCCACCACCCGTATCAACATCTGTTGCTGTTCCGTCCTGTACTTCCGCAGGGTCATCACCACCATATTGTGCTGGCGCTGTTCCGTACATATTGGTTGAATCGATTGGAGCTGTGGTTCCTGCATTATCTGCATCGTTGGCAACACAGGAGGCCAGTATCGCTGTAAGGAATAATCCCGCTATAACTCTTATTATCATCTTAGATTCTTTACCAGAAAGTGTAAAAGATTATGCCAGAGCTTACTTTGCATATACCAGGGAACGTACATCGCTGTCAGACTCAATTAGTTTCATCTGGCGAAGGATGCCGGGAGATCGCCAACTGACGCGTTTACTGACCGGCTTTACGGTAAAGCGTTTTGGATTGGGCAGGCAGGCAATGATCATCGATGCCTCTTTTCTGGTCAGTCGCGAGGCGGGCTTGTTGAAATATTTCTGTGCAGCCGCTTCAATGCCAAAGATGCCCGGTCCCATTTCTATTACATTCAGATAGACCTCCAGAATGCGCTGCTTCCCCCAGACCCACTCAATTAGCTTGGTATATACAGCCTCTGGTGCTTTCCGTACATAGCGGCTCCAGCCGCTGCCCTGCCAGAGAAAAACATTCTTTGCGGTTTGCTGACTGATTGTACTGGCTGCAGCTCCTTTCCTTTTCTGCTTTTTTTGCTGGGTACCTTCCAGGCTCTTCTCAATCGCCTTCCAGTCGAATCCCCCATGCACAGGAAATAGCTGGTCTTCGCTGGCAATCGCTGCAAGCTTCACGTTCGTTGAAATATCGTCCCAACTCACGTAATCCCTTTTTAACCCATCTCCGGAGACGAGGCTACTCAATTGTGTGATGGTGATGGGCGGAAATATCCAACGGCAAAGGACGAGGTATGCCAGGGACAAAAGGAACAGGTACAGGACCGTCCTGAACACGAAAGGGAAGAAACCACCACGTTTTATTGTTGCCATGAAAACTGAAAATTACAAATTCTACAGGCAGCGGGCGGGGTATAGTTTTTACTTCATTCTGTTTTCATGAAACTTCTTAAAACGCTTTTGCCGGCGGGTCTGGTCGCTATGGCAGCCGCTGTCCTTTATGCTGCCTGGTGGCAACCGTACTTCTTCGAAGTGCGTAGATTCCATATTGGCAGAAGGGGCAGCGGAAGGATCATACGCATGATTCATCTTTCTGATCTGCATTTCGGGGAAGCGTTTTTTTCTTTTCACCGACGCCTTGTAAACCATATCAATTCACTGGAACCCGATCTGCTGATCATCACCGGCGACGCGGTGGATGAAGATGCAGAAAAACCCACGGGTCTCCGACAGTTTCTGAAGCTGCTACAGCCGGGTATCAGAAAGATCGCTGTACCGGGAAATCATGATCACAAATCTGGCGTGGCCTTTCAGGAGCTGCAGAAAGTTTATGAGCAGATGGATGTCCGGCTGTTGATCAATGAAACGGTCAAATTGTATTTTCCCGCAGGAACGCTGACAGTTACGGGACTTGATGATATGATCGAAGGGAACCCCTGTTTCATTGAAGCGACGAAACACCTCGGGACTTCTGAGAATCACATCCTTCTGATACATAGTCCCAAACACCAGGAGTCTGTGCTGGATGATATTACGGAGCTCAACCGGAATCGCCCTGCAGAACGTCATATCCGGCTCCAGTACATTTTTGCCGGCCACAACCATGGTGGTCAGATCCGTTTGCCTAACTATGTACCTGTCCTCCCCCTGGAATCAGGAAATTATATCGATGGCTGGTATAATGAACAGCCACCGTATCTCTATTTGTCAAAAGGCTTTGGTACATCGGCTGTCCCTTTTCGCTGGGGAGCACGGCCTGAAATAGCCGTTTTTCATTATCATATCGACTAGTCCCCGTATTCTTTTGGTTGTTCTTTCTGGTACAACTCCCCATCTTCCACTATATTTACTCGATGTCGAAAGGTCTTAAGGAAGATCAGACTGCAACGCAGGAAACCCTCGATGCATTAAAGGAGTACTGGAGGCAATTTATCGAATGGCTAAAACCGAAAAGGGGCGATGCCATTCTTTTACAGATTATCAAGTCTATTCTGAAGATCCCGGTAGTGCTCCTTGTCGTCGCACTTTCACCTGTGGTCATTCTGGTGCTACTCATAGCCTTCGCTGCAGTACTTTAGTTATGTCAGCCCGGTTATTACTATTCCTGTTTTGCGCTCTCCTCTTTCTGTTGCATCAGATACTGAGCTGGGTTGGGGTGAAGATTCCGCTTTTGGATCAATACCTCGATGCCCTCTGTCTCATGCCGATCCTGTTGTGGCTTAGGTTGAAGGAATTGCAACTGGTCTGGAAGCGACCACCGGATCACCGGTTCAGTGTCGCAGAGCTGACGGGTTTTCTCATCTTCATTTGCTTCGTTACAGAATTCCTGTTCCCGCTCTGGTCCGACCGTTTTACTGCTG
>JAEYQO010000055.1 GCA_023409975.1 Bacteroidota bacterium
GCAAAGGAGATCATGCTGTTTATCTGTTCCGTCTGCATGGTCTATTTCATCAGGAGGCGCTACTCCGTTGCGGCTTTCTTCATGACGCTGAGTCTCGTGCTGGTATTTCATGTAGAAGATGAGGCCAATCCCATGCTGATCATCACCCGGGCCATGTCTACCATAGGCGGCGCCGCGCTGGCGATCATATCTGGTTTTGCATTGCTGCCGAACTGGGACCGGAAATGGCTGCCCGTACATCTTTCCAGAGCCATTGAATGTAATTACGAATATTTTCTGGCGACTTTTTACGATGAGAACAAAACGCCCTGGATCCGGCATAAGCGAAGTGCAGAGTCTAAGAACAGCAATGCTTTCGATTCCTTTAACCGGTACATGAATGAGCCGGCGTTCGGAAAAAAGTCCTATGTCCCCTTCTACCAGTTGATTTCGCACAATGCCAGGATCACAAGAGAGTTGAATAATATCCACCTGGAACAGGAACAATCGCAGGCTGACGGAGCAGGGCGGGCAACAAATGAACAGCAGGAGAAAATTGACGATTGTCTGAAGTGGTTTCAGAAAAACCTTGAGTTATTACAACGCCTGAATCCGGAATTGCAGCCGAAGTCCGTGGGCTCAGAAGCAGACTATCGGAGTCCTGTAGATCTGACCCAGCACCAGGTACATTATCTGGATAAGCTGCTGTATGAGCTAAAGGTCATGCACCGGGATCTGGAGGATCTTAACGCTCATTGGACTCCGTAGCCAATAACATAAGTTTGCAGACAGGGAGTGCCCCGCGTAACACACTCCCCGCCCGCCAATGAACTATCTGGGACATGCAGTGCTTTCTTTCGATGATGCTGAATTGCTCACCGGCAATATGATCGCTGATCACGTCAAAGGAAAGCTCGCCCTCAAAAACTTCCCTGAAGGTGTACAGAACGGCATTTTACTGCACCGAAAGATCGACCAGTTTACCGACGAACACCCCGCGACCGCGCGTGCAAAATTATTGTTCAGATCAGACTATGGTCTGTATGCAGGGGCTTTGATGGATAGCCTGTATGATCATTTTCTTGCCAACGATGCTAAGTACTTTTCCTCAGCTAAAGACCTGTTGGATTTTACGGGCAATCTCTATCAGCAGTTGAATACGCAGCGTCAATGGTTCCCTCCCCGGTTTGCAGCGCTCTACGAGTATATGGAACGCGACAATTGGCTCTACGGTTACCGGAATCTTGCCGGGGTTCGCCAGGCGCTGACAGGCCTCAGCCGCAGAGCAGCGTATATGCCGGACCCGGCAAAGGCCTTCGAAATTTTCATTGCTCATTATTATCAACTGGCACAGTGTTATTACGAGATGATGGACGATATGGCTCGCTATGTTAAAGTTGAGCTAAGGAAGGAATAGGCCGCTGTGCAGGCTGGATATTAAAAGTGTGAAAGGTTATTTTTGTGAGCTTATTACTGACCATAATGTTTCGAGCCGTTCAATTCTATATAGCCTTCGTGTGCTTCTCGGTGTTTTTTATGGCTTGCCATTCGAATACCGAAACAGTAAACGCAGGGCCCCGGTTTCACGATGAGCCGGGCAAGCTGATCACCCCAACCAGGCTGGTGTATGCCGATACCACTACGCCTGAGAACAAACGCATCATTAAAAGTCTCGACTCATTCTACAGAATCCAGGTGCGTGCCGGCTTCAACGGTAGTGTGTTGATAGGTCAGCAGGGAAAAATCCTGTATGAGCGCTACTTCGGACATGCCAACAGGGAAACAGGGATCAAACTTCAGCCGGAGACATCCATTCAGTTAGCGTCAATTTCCAAAACATTCACGGCTACGGCCGTACTGTTCCTGCATCAGCATAATTACCTCAGCATCGACGATCCCGTGAGAACCTATCTGCCGGAGTTTCCGTATCCTGATGTTACGGTAAGGATGCTGCTGAACCACCGCTCCGGTGTGCTGGATTATCAGAAATGGCCCTCAGGATATATAAGAAGTCAGACAGCGCCACTGTCGAATGAAGAGATGCTCAATATTATGGCCAGGCATAAGCCAAGGCTGGAGTTTAAGCCCGACACGCGGTTTAAGTACAGCAACAGTAACTATGCGCTGCTCGCCAACATCATTGAACGCGTGACGGAAATGAAGTACGGCGATTTTATGCGCTCGTATATTTTCGAACCACTGGGGATGGGCAACACCTTCGTTTACTATCCGAAGGAGGGACTTCCTTCAAACGCCAGCTACAATTACCGGCACAACTGGGCTCGCTGGCCGAATAACTATGCCGATGGCGTGATGGGTGATAAGGGTATTTTCAGTACACCACGTGATATGTACCGCTGGGATCAGTCGTTCTACCAGAACAAGCTGCTGAAACCGGAGATCGTCGAGCTGGCCTATATGCCCTGTTCCTTCGAAAAGCCCGGCATGCGGAATTATGGTCTGGGCTGGAGGATGCTCTGCTATCCGAGCGGCAATCAGGTGATCTATCATAATGGATGGTGGCATGGTAACAATACCGTGTTCTACCGGTTTATCAAGGAGAACATGACCATCATTGTTCTTGGAAACAAATACCACAACAACATCTACAAACAAGCAAAGGTTCTGTACGCACTTACGAAAGGCGTCCCTGTTGATGAGGGATTTGATTCGGAGGAGTAGGTGGAATGGGCGTTGGCGAGGCCAGAGCGGGCCGTTGGCCGTTGGCCATTGGCCATTGGCGGGCGAAGGCCAAAGCGAAGGCGAAGGCAACCCACAACCCGCAGCCCCCAACTGACAACTCACAACCCCCAACCCTTATCTGACATCTGACATCTGTCATCTGACATCTTAAGCCAAAGCCAAGGCCAAGGCAACCCACAAACACCCAACCCAAACGGCCGTTAGCGTAACCACAAAAAGTACCTATAGGGCTACCGAACCACTAAACATTTAGAAGACAATCTTTTTAGATGGATCCAAAAGTATTTGGCTTTACTTACAAACCCCTGCGTTTAAATTGTCTGAATCAGGATTTTCAGGATAGAAGGATGAACAGGATCAGGATCAGGATG
>JAEYQO010000096.1 GCA_023409975.1 Bacteroidota bacterium
ATTAATCACCCCATAGGTATTACCCGCCCTTGCATTCTGGGGGTATCCACGAAGATTGGTAGCTAATGCCTGAAAGGCGAAATTCTGGCCTACTGGTGCGGGCATCGTACTTTGCTTTGCAAAAATCCAGTTGTCGACACCACCCAGAACATAGTTGATTCGCTGATTGCCACCGGAATGTGCGAAGGCCATCCGGGCAGCAAGAATAGTGTGTTTGTATATCTTATGGTAGTTTCTGAAGTCGAAACCAAAATTGTAGAAACCACCATTTGGATTGGATAGCTTGTAGAAATATTCTGCAAAGAACTTGTACCTAAGACCATAACGGATGTTCATGGCTGGCGACATGGTATTGTCGAATATATACTCCGCCCGTGTCATGGTCCAATAAGTATTGAGTTTCTGCAAAGCAGGATGTGCAAGAGAAATGGTGTCTAATGCCAGGAAATGAAGAACGTCCTGCCGGAGGGCCATGTGCAGTCCCACGCTGCGTCTGCGATCAAAAGGATAATGGGCAGAACCCTGAAGGATGTTTGAAATGCTTTTACCGGTAGCAACATAAGGCGGTGCAGAAGGATCGGTATAGGGAATTGCATACTGGTAACGTTCTTCTGATCGGAGGAAGAGGACTCCCCAGTCGACCCTGCGCTTAAAATTTTCATACTGCAGGAACCAGGTGAGTCCGCTGAGGTTTGCAGGGACCCTGATGCCCCCGGTAAAGCGGTGATCCTCCAAAAGATCATCGAGGCTCACAGTGATCAGTCCGCTCAACGGCCTGTTCAGGCTCGCGTCGAGCGACTGATACCGATTGAACAGGATACTGTTATCCATTCTCACGGTAAATCCGTCCGGACGGAAGCTCAACCGGTACGGCTGCGCCCGCATTTTGACGTAGGTGCTGTCAACAATGATGGAATCCTCTTCTGCTTCAGCTCCCAGTTCACCAAACGCGACTTCTTCCTCTTCCGGTAATTCTATTGCGTCTTCCGCAATCTCTTGTACCTCATCACTTTCAAATTCAGACTGAAATATATTCCCCGACTGCAATACAGGCTTTGGCGCGGGCTCTGGCAGGCGGGTATTGGGTGACAGTACGGAAGGTGTATTCTCGGCATTTTTTACCGACATGGTGGTGGGCTGCAACTGCAGCGGAACGGCTGCTGTATCAGGGATTACCAGGGGCTTAAAGTAAACCTTATACTGTTCGCCAACCTGGATCACTTCTGCAACCTGGTTGCTGGCCGGGTTATACTGGTGACTAATGATGCTTTGCGTATAGTTGGTCACTGGTACAGCATATGCAGAGTCCCTGTTATTCTGATCACGGTCGAAAAGCACCACATACTTGTTTACAATACCGTTCTTATCGTACAGGAAGGCGAAATGTTCACTGCCGTACTGTATGGGTTGAGTGATCTGACCTTCTGTAATATTAGAAACCTGAAGCAGTTCCGGACGTTCAGATTTCGTATCATAGAAGAAGACATTCATAGGACCAGTGGGAAGTTCATTCACTTTGATAGGTACATTCAGATGCGGCGCGGTCCTGTTGGAAAGGAACAGTACCCCTCTTCTGGAGCCACCACTTACAAACCAGGGTTGTACATCATCCCAGGCATCATTGGAGATCGCTTTGAGTCTTGATCCTTTGATGGTGAATTGATAAAGATCGGTTTTACTTTTTCTTATAGTGGACAGTATCAGCTTGTCATCGTCTTCCATGAAAGTCATCCCCAACACCCGGTCAAAACGGGTTGACGGCACGATGTAATCCTCTAACTTGGCACGTATAGAGTTGTAGATCCTGAGCCGCGTCTGCGACCCTTTCTTATAAAGTATCGCTAGCTTAAACCCGCTATTCGACCAGGCTAGCAGCGGATAATCAGGGTCCGGTTTTTCGTTATAGTCCTTTACACCTCCGGAGATAATGGTAGACTTTTTCTTTTCGCCACTCGTATACTGGATTATCACCTTGAATTCACCTTCTTTCCATTCCACATAGGCGACGTCAAAGCCGCGTGGTGATAACCGTATATTTCTGATCTCTGTATTATCCTTGGGAACATCAATAGAAAGTATGGCTTCCTGCGTGCTGTCTGGCTGCACCTGAACTGCCGCATCTGCCTCGTAAACATTACTATAGAACTGGATGACAGAATCGTATGTATCTTTTATTTTAGAACCTAGCGTCATCTGAATGCCGTCAGCCAGACTGCTCTTCAGTTGCATGGTGTACAATAGACTTTTTACGGTCTGCTCTCCATAATTTTCTGATACGAATTTCCAGAAGGCTTTACCAGCCAGTTCCGGATTCCTTTCAGCTAATTCGTAAAATCCGTCTTCCGGATGCGCCTGGAGCAGGTTTTTCCAATCCGCTTCGGCCTGCGGATCCCAGCCGTCAACGAGATAGGCTATGAAACCGTTAGTGGTCCAGGCCGGTAAATTCAGCAGGAGGGCGTTCTTCACAATTTCACGCAGACTTTCACCGAATAACATGCGCTCCATTACAACCCGGCTCATACCGGCTCGTAATTGTCTGCGAACGTCTGTGTGAACCCCGGTAAAATAGATCACCAGTCTGTCACCAACAATATCGACGGTACCCGTGGGCACTGACTCCAACTGAGATTCGTTCTTCCTGCCGACATTCGTTTGCCTGTAGTCGTCAAAACTATTATATACAATGATGCTAAACCTCTTGGGAAACTTTCCGCTCATTTTCTGCTCTACCACCCTGATATCCTTCTCAGCCTGCTCAGCCACATATCGTGCGAGCTGACGTCCGGCAAGATCATAATGATATATGCGGAAATGCTCCGTATCATAATAGCGCCAATCAAAAGTTCTGTACTGTACGCGACGCTGACCAAACGTCTCGGTGTAGGTCTGCGCATTGAGCGGTGCTGTTGATAGAAACAAGACGAGCCCCACCAGCACTTTCGGGAGTACAGCAATTAATCTATCGTACAAATTCATACTTCTTGTTATCCTTAAAAAACCGTGCAGTAAGGTTAATTCCGGGGCTATAAAAGCTTTGTTCAGATAAATGATAAGTTTGCAACCTAAATTACTTAAAAAAGCTCATCTGACATGCTGCGGGTTAAAACTTTCACATTTAATGCATTCCAGGAAAACACCTATCTAATCATAAACGATTCAGGTAGTTGTTGGATTGTGGACCCGGGAATGTATGACAGTTTTGAGACAAAAGAACTTCTCGGTTATATCGCAAAGGAGGGCCTCAATCCTGTTGCCGTAGTCAACACACATGCCCATTTGGACCATATTTTCGGGGTTGAGGCTTGTAAGGATGCCTATAAAATTCCATTTCATGTGCATCAGGCAGAGCTGCCGGTTCTGAAGAATGCCAAAATCTCTGCCCAGCTTTATGGGTTCCAGTTATCAGAAGAACCAAAAGCAGATCACTGGATTACACCAGGCTTTATGGATTTTGAGGGTGAGGAGGTTGAAATACGCCTGACGCCGGGTCATTCACCGGGGAGTGTTGTTTTCTATTATAAATCCGGAGGCTGGTGTGTGGCTGGAGATGTGCTTTTTCAGGGGAGCATTGGAAGAACAGACCTTCCTGGCGGAAATCATGAAACCCTGATGAACAGTATTTCCTCACAAATGCTGACCCTTCCAGATGATACGATCATCTATCCCGGACATGGACCGTCAACGACGATCAACGATGAAAAGAGATTCAATCCCTTTCTGCAGGATCTCTAGGTTTCACTGCGCTTTCAGCCTGTCTCCCTTCAGAACCGGCACTACCGGGTGAAGATCCGGAGTCATACAATACTCCATTTCTTTCTCTAGTCCGAAAGCAGAAAGCCGCAGGAAATGAGAACTTTCACGAATGAAGTCGAAGAGATTTCCTGAGGCCTGCTGATACAATATCTTGGAGGCCCTTACGCTGTCACAATTGGTATGGAACTCATCACTGAGCCTATGGGCCACTGCCCCGGCAAAGAGCGTGTCCTCCAGATTAAACCGGTCCTTCCAACTGGCACAGGCCAGAAGTACATTCTGCTTCCTTCGGAGGAGGTAATCACAGACTGCTGAAAGATTCAGAAAAGAACCTGTAATAATCTCGCTGGCACCCTCTACCATATGTAAAAGCCTTGTACCATTGGTAGTTGTAAGGATAAGAGTCTTATCCTTTACAAAGTCGGCTGGATACTCCATGGGCGAATTACCATGGGCAAGCCCAGGTGCGATCTTTCCATCCCGTTCTCCGGCCGTGAGACTTCCGGGCAGTGAACATCCAAGGTCAATGCATTCCTTCACTGAAGCGACTGGTATAATCTCCCTGGCGCCATTGTGCAAAGCCGCCGCGATCGTCGAAGTGGCACGAAATACATCGATAATCACGACAATACAGTTTCTAGTATCGTATAGATGAAGTAAGGCAGGTGATAGGCAGACTTCAAGGTGTGGCTTTCTGGAATCGAGCTGAGTCATAACAGATGCGCAAGTTAAACCCAAAAACAAAAACGTCATGACAAAAGCCATGACGTTTTAAATATTCTTTTGTTCACGGGCCTAATACACCCACATATCATGTTCCTTATTAAACAGCTCTTCGGCCAGACGCTTTCCCTCATACAGGGCATCAGTACCACCAAGCCCCATCTGGTTAAGGGACATGTCAAACGGATTGCTCACCTTAATTATATAGCTGGAGAAAAAACGATTCTCAAAAAACTCATCCCAGGTCATTCTGGCAATATCATTGTCAGGATTATATACCTCGTATTGTGCAAGCAGGTTCCTTAATTCAGGATAATAGATCCAGAACATAGGAGTAGTAGCGCGGAAGGTATTATCATCGTTATAGATATCTCTCATTGGAGCCAAACCAATGATACGTACTACCATTCTTCCAAGATTACGGTCGAACACCCAATCCTCTTTCAAACGGAGTTTAGTAACAATTTCAGGATTGAATACGCTTTCTGTAATCGTCATTGTAGTCTCACCTGTCATCGGATTCTCAACATAGGTAGTATCTGGAGTACCAATCAACATCTCCATGATCTGATCTTTTGATAGCGCAGTCGTGAATCGATCGTCGATGGTAGAATATCCTTTGATCTTACCTTTCTTGAGGGCATCGATCAGTATTTCAATAAACATACCGCCACCGGAGTACTCATCACCGGGAAAACGAAAAGCCATGTTCTGCTTCTGACGGGTGTCAATCTCCCTCCAGACACGCTTCTTCCAGAGGATATCGGCCTCACGGACAGGTTGCCATTCCAGCGGTACAGTTACGTGTTGCGTTCTATCGTATACACCATCTCTGACCAGTGAAGGCTGCCAGTTGTCGTTTACCGCTTCTCCGGCAGGCTGAGTCTGTGCCTGATCCATAAGATTCGGGTTGGACTGTGCTATCGCAATCCCTCCCATGAAAACAAGTGCTGCTGAAGCTGCCAGTCTGTATGCTTTGAGGATACTCATAAATCCTAGAATGATTTGCTGTTATTAATTTAAGGTTAGTACAATGTTGTTCAAAGTACGGGTACGACCATCCGGTCCACGGGCTTTAATGTTTTCAATAAACACCTTATCGCCTATTCTAGCCATGTTCTTCTGGTAATTGTTAACTGTCGCATTACCGGAGAACATCGGACCATTAACTGTAAAAGGCCCCTGATACTCACCACGCTGAGGCAGATAACTGAAATCGAAGGAAGTAACCTGAAATCTAGCCTCGAAATCGAAATTCTCCAGATCAGCAGGAATACCCAATTGTGCTTTGAAAACATTCACGCCCAGATTTCCACCAGTCTTCTTAGCTACTTTGGCTACCGGATCAGGAATAATTTTAACCCTGATCTCCATGCCACCTACTGGTTTTGGTCCTGTTGGAGTTTTCGCGATGATAGAGGCATCAACCTTCCCAGGTTTATTCACTCTGACATCATACTTCCCTTTGCCTGTTGATTTCAATTCTGCACCAGGGATGCTTACTGAGATATCTTCAATAGCGTAACCTGCAGCAGAAACTGTAATCGGATTATCTACACCAATATAGAACACGTTCATTTTATCCAACTGCAGGGAGGCTCCTGTAGAACCAACCATGTACTGGAATTCGTATTCCCTGGACTCAATCCGGCCACCCAGATTCAATGACACCTGCCCACGGACTGTCTGAAGACCTACCCCAGAGGCAACAGTTTCCCATGAGGCAACACCATTCTGTACACTCGTCACGCGCCCGCTGCTGGTAGTCACTTCAGGATTGACGGCTTTGTTATAAGCAGCAAGCATGATCTGAGCTTCTACTTTCTGTCCGGCAAGTGCGTAAGAGTTCTTCGGAACAGCGATCGCTGCGATCTCGTCAAACTTCACCTGAACATCACCTGCTTCGCTGGCAAGCTGATTGATGATCTGAGCTTCAGCATTCCTTACGTCATTCTGAAACTTGGAAAAAAGTGTCACTGCAGCCATTACCGGCATACTCTGAAAATAACCTACACTCCAGTCAGCATTTGGATTATTATCAGATTTCTTTGGATCGATGATGTGAAGTGGCAACTGACCCGCTAAAGCCTCACGAACCGAAGGACTTACCTGACTAAGCATAAAGTTTCTGGTTTCCAGGATCTTATTCTTAACCGTATCGCCACCTTTCTTTTCTACCAACAATAAAGTAGTTGCATCGATATCACTTTCGGCTTTGATAATCGTAGAATCATCATCATCATAACCACCGGATTGAGCGATGATTCTTTCCTTCCACACTTCAAGATAATCATACAGTTCCTGCGCTGAAGCACGTACCGCCTTTGCTTTATCATTAAAAGGCTTCACACGCTCACGCTGACCTTCCTGATTCTCCTGCTCTTCAAAGCTATCATACAGTTTCTCATTCTTATCCTGGATGGAAGCGTTAGAGGCACTGATACTTTGATTAATAGTCTTAAATGCATTCAAAATTTCGGATGATACATTTAATGCAAGCATTGCTGTCAACACCAGATACATCAGGTTGATCATCAACTGCCGCGGCTCCTTAGGTAGAGACATCCTGTAATTTATTTACTATGGTTATAACTGTGTTTCGTTCGTCATCAATAATATCTCTCGACATCTTGATCATTACCTTCCCTGCATAGCAGATAACATATTACCGTAAATCTGGTTCAGTGTTGTCAGGTTCTTAGACAAAAGAGCAATTTGCTCCTTGGCAGCCTGTGCATCAGAAGCACTGGAAGCCATCGCCTCAGAAGCACCCACCAGATTACTATAAAACTTGTTCATAGCCTTCAGATGGTTATTGGCATCCTGAAGTTCTACTTCATAGATCTGGTTCAAAGTGCCCAGGTTGCGGGAAAGTACCTGCACCTGAGAGTGGAACTTCGCGGTGTCTTCCGCAGCATTATTAAATGCACTCATTGACTGTGTTGCGCCAACGAAAGTATTTTTCATTTCACCAAGTGCAGCGGCTGCTTCCTTAGCGCTTTCAGAATAATGGTTCGTAGCGGAGGTAACCTCAGTAATGTCCTTTACTTGCTCTACTACCTGTCCAAATCTCTGGAAGTTCTCATTCAGCTTTTTCAAATTAGCAGGTGTGATCTGAGCCTCTTCCAGCATCTGATCCAGTGAACGCGAAGACGATGTCTTCAACGCGTTATCCGGTTTTCCACCTTTACGATAAGCCTCTACATGCGGATTCTCATCCAGATTAGGGTAGTAACGCTCCCAGTAGTAGTCTTTATGAGGTGGAAGGAGACCTAACATTGCGAAGATCAAAGCTTCAGTCAGCATTCCCACAGTAAGCATGATACCTGCGCCCTGCCAGTGTTGAATTTTGAATAATGCGCCCAACAATACTATAGAGGCACCCAGACCGATGATCAGGTTTTTGATGTATTTACCCTGTTTGGTCTCAAAGAACAGCGCTATCGAATTCATGTTTATTTTATTTACTTTTTGTTGTTAGACTTAAAGTTAGAACAATTCCAGATTTTATCTTGCAGGACTATTTGTTAAAGCAGGGGCAATGATATGATAGATGTTACGGAATCCGATATATGCTTTGGCTGTATCTGCATACTCCCAATCGCGTGTACCTACCTGGAGGTAATAGGCAACATCTCTCCAGCTACCACCACGAACAACTTTTCTGCGCATCCACTGTGGATCATTCTCACGTAACCTGTAGTTGATCTCAGGATTTACATCTGCAACGGTGTTATAGGCTGTACCAAAATAGGTGGAACTGGTCCATTCGGCAACGTTACCTGCCATATTATATAAACCGTAGTCATTAGGCCAGTAGCGATCTACAGGCACAGTGTAAAGTCCTCCATCAGCAGCGTAATTGCCACGCTGAGGTTTAAAGTTAGCCAGGTAACAACCTTTCTTATTTACCAGGTATGGACCACCCCATGGATAAGGTGACTCCTGACGACCGCCTCTTGCTGCCCATTCCCACTGTATCTCATTTGGTAAACGGAAATCACCCTCGAAATATTGTCTGTTACGCTCCCTCTCTGCTCTCCAGAGATTGGTACGCCAGTTTGAGAACGCCTCAGCCTGAAAATAATTCACACCAACAACAGGATAGTTATTGAATGCAGGAAACCAGTTATACTGCATCGCAATAGGCTCGTTGTACGAATAAGAGAACTGGCGCATCCAAACAGTAGTATCAGGATATACCGGTACCGTGTACCTGCGAACAAAGTTTGTACGGGGCTGGTCTGGATTAGCCACCGCCTCTTCGTAGTCAAATGTTTCGTAGGAATAAGTTAGCCTGCTGTAATCAAACTCTCTTTTCCCCCAACCTGATTGCTCGGCGGGAATATAGAGACCTGCAAGCTGGTCCTGAACATCGGGATCATTGTAATTGATCCTTCTGCTGTAGTCAATACGCTGGCCTCCGTCCGGATCATCAATGAAGTCTCCAAGAATCGTATGAGCAACCGAGTCACGGACACTATTAGTAAACTGACGGTATTCCGCATTGGATATTTCTGTCGCATCCATGTAAAAACCAGTCATCTGAACGGTACGGATCAATGCATCATTTCTTCCACGAACATCCTCATCGCTTGCGCCCATTTTTAAAACTCCTGACGGAACATAGACCATTCCAAGCGGTACAGGTGCCCTATAGTTCATGTTGTTGGGAGCACCAACTAACTGACCTCCGGTACCCGGTCTTCCGCAGCTTGCAACCATTGCTATCAACGCTACAGCCGAGATCTTCAGGGAAAGTTGTTTCATACTACTGTTGTTGTTGTTTTTTTTGCGATTAGGCAAATAAAAGTATTTTTTTTGTTTCAGAATTTACCTTACTCTGAAACTGGCTCACAATATTTAAAGTTTTTTCCAAAAATGCAAGTCTGAAAAAAAATTTGTTTAAGAAACTCAGGAGCTTACCTCAGGTAAAAATCCTTTGTGTACATATAAATTTCGCTGCATAGTAATGGGGACTTTAGTATCTGCGCTCTGGTGATCTTTCAAACTTTTCACCTGCACTGCCAAAACAAATATAGGGTTATCGAAGTAGATTCAGAACATCCGGATCATGTTACCTGAATTATTCTTGCCCGGGATTACCCACCGCCCTACCCCGCAACCTCCTGCCTGGCGTCCCTGACGCTTGAAATGGCTCGCGGCAAGACACCCTCCCACAATGTGCCACAAACGAAGAAAGACGCTGCAGGCAACGTCTTTCAAAATGAATTTATGGATCGGATCTTATTTGAGCTTTTCCTGAAGATACATCTCCAGAGCAGAAACCATTGACGGTGCATTCGGGGCCGGAGCTTTTACATCCAACCGTAAACCAAGATCTTCAATCGCCTTCGATGTTGTAGGACCAAAAGCACCTATCAGCGTTCCATTCTGTTTAAACTTCGGATCATGATCAAAAAGAGTTTGCACACTGAACGGACTGAAGAATACGATCATGTCGTAGGCATCTTTCATGACCGGAGTGATATCGTTTGAAACTGTCCTGTACAAAGTGGCTTCAGCAAAATCCGCATTGCAGGCCACCATGAAGTCACGGATATCATTCTTGCCGTTATCTGCAGTCGGCAATATAAACCGCTCGTTATTCTTGTGCTTGCCTATTACCTCCAACAGACCCTCAGTGGAGCCATCAGCCGAATAAAAAACCTTTCTCTTTCTGTATAAAATGAACTTTTGAAGGTACAACGCAACAGCCTCCGTAACACAGAAATACTTCATCTCCTGGGATACCTTAACCTTAAGTTCTTCGCAAATTCTAAAGAAATGATCTACCGCGTTACGACTGGTAAATATAATTGCGGAATAGTCAGTGATATCTATTCGCTGTTTCCGGAATTCCTTTCCGCTTATACCTTCTACTCTGATGAACGGGTGAAATTCAAGCGCAATATTGTATTTTCTGGCAAGTTCAAAGTAGGGGGATTTATCAGTTTCAGGACGTGGTTGGGTAATCAGCAGCCTGTTAATCTTTACCTCTTTCTTCTCGGTATCCTTACCTGCGAGTCGAGCAGCTTTAGCCATATGGGGTCGAAAACAGTTGTTTAAAGGGTTATCAATGCTGGAACGTTCCAACTTCCTGATTAGTAAAGCAGTCCACGTACCAACAACTTCATCAACACTGCCAGAGGCAATAATTCTGAGGCGCAAAGGTACGTAAAAAAATGAAATTTACTGTATTGAAAGAAGGAGCCGAATACCTGCCAGGACCGTAAATACCTGTTTATAAACAAAATTAATATTAGCAGGAGGGATACTATGATCGCCGGTTCGGCGATCACCTCATCCGCAAATGCTATCAGGACAATAAAGGGTAAGAGTGCTACAGACAGCACCTTATTGATAAGAAAAACATTAAATAAATACTGTTCAGTGATGCCCTCAACTCTGAAGGCCCACCCACTGAATTTAATCGCTACATACTTCCCACTGTAAATCGCCATCATTCCCGCTATCAGCATGAGTATCAATAAAGACGGTGATAGGTTACCCGCACGTTGGGGTGTGATATTCTTTACCAGATAAAAAAGATATGCAGCAGCGGAAACGGCAAAGAACACATTCATCAGAAAGTTCGGAAATGAGGCATGCTGCAGTTTATCCCTCAGTGATCGATTGCTGAGCCCGGGATTGTGAAATGCCTGCCAGAGAATATGAAAGTACCGGGGATCGATAAACCGGATCAAACCGAGTAGTAATATCAGCGAAACAAGTAAATAAAAATCCACAGTGCGGTCCACGAAGGTTCGGTTGTCGGAAATGGCATAAACCACCTGTTCTTTCTTTACCATGGGATGGTTTACCAACAGGCTATCCATGTGTATCTTACCAGCTTCCAATGCTGCCGCAGAATCTATGGCACGCTCCGGCTGAATGGTATCCCGGGTTGACTCAACAAGACGGGTGACCAGCAAACTGTCCTGAGCCTTTGCACTGGAAATAACCAGCAACATCATCATGACACTAACACACAAGGTCTTTCTCAGACAGTTCATAAATGGGGTTCTCACAAAATTAAAACATTAACTGAGGTCTTACAACTCCCTCATCCCTGGATCAACGTTGTCCGACGAAAATTGACATTAAAAAATGAATTTCGCAATGGAATCCCCAGAATCACGACTCAGTTGCTATGACTCGACCAAAATGACAGATGGGTTTTGTTACGGGCATCAGAAAACCAGCGCACCTACAACCCGGTTCCAGCCACAGCTCTTCCAGGTCGCTTGTACCTTCCTGCTACCTTCCTTGTAGGTTCCTTGTAGGTTCCTTTTAGGTCCCAACTAAGTTGCATAAGACAAGGGAACGATGTCGTACATACGTCCTACTGACGTCCTACTGGTGTCATACAAACCTTAATGTTTAAAACAGTATTAAGGGTTGATTTTAGCCGCGTGCCAGCGAAATTAAAGCTAAAAACCCAGGGCTATTGATCAAAAGCCAAAGCGCTAGCCAAGGTCAAGCCAAAGGCCAACGGTCTAAGCAACGGCCAATAACCGCTTCGAAAAGGCATAGCGAGGGACCGGGAAGCAAGGGCTCAGTCCAATGTATCGCCCAATGTACACGGGAAGGACTTACTTATGAACTTCAGAAAACCAGCCTTAGCCAGTAATGGCTTACAGCAGATGAATGGATGGTTTGCAAAGTTTACTGAACAACAGTGGCCCTGGATCAGAAATATGCGACGTAACCAAAATGAACTCTCGATTGTCGAAACTGAATGGGATTTTCACTATTCCGCCCGAGTGCATAACTGATTGTAAAAATACCCGAGCCTGTTTCCAGTGTAGCCCCCACTCCGAATCCGTTATACCAATCCTCCTTCGAAAAAACACTGAATGCTGTTTGCACCCAGCCGTTATCGCTAAAAATATAGAACCAGGAGTTCTGGTTCAGTATCACTCGTAGTTCTGCAGAGAGAACATGATATTGGTTGGTAAAAATACTCTGTTCGTCAAATCCCCTTAAGAGCCTGAAACCGCCAATCTGATAGAGCTCATTCCGAAACAAGCTCGCACCGCCAATCCAGCCTCCGTAGTATGCGGGACGAAATACCAGTTTCCCCGACAAAGGGAAATATACAGCCGCCTGGCCCTGAACAACATACTGGTTTTGTCTGTCCAACAATGTATCGTACAGCGCAGCATAATCAAATCCTGAATTATCTGCCAATCCTGTCACAGCCTCACTTCGGCGTATCTGACGGATCAATGCGCTGGTGCTTATGCTTCCTTCAAATCCCCTGCGCGGGTTCAATCTGTAGTCAGTACGGTTAATCCCCAATTCCACGCCCGCTCCATTGGCGGTCACATCCACATCTTCCGGAAGTCGCTTATTACGCCGTACATAGCCTGTGTCAACGGTAATCAGGCGATTACTCTGATGCTGGTAGTACACCCGGACGTAATCGGATGTATTGATCTGGTATCTGAGGCCGCCCTGAAAGCTGGTCCTGCGGAAGGCGGTGTCTTTCTTGAAAAGGTCAAACTGCGCATCCACCCCAAATGCAGTTTGCAACAGGTATGGATAGACGAACGAAGCCCGAAACCGGGGCGAGCGATACTGCAGGTTCTGGTAGGTAACGTGGATAGCCTCACCCTGGCCCAAAAGGTTTCGAAAAGCGAAAAGCGCGTCTACAGTTAGTAAGAATTTCCCTGTCTCAAGGCTATTAGGGATCAACCCAACAAGGGCGTTCAGTTGGTTGGCTTTTCTCTCTTTGAGATAGAGGTGCAATACTGCTCTTCCAAAACTAAATTCAAGCTCCCATGGCTGAGCCTCCTGCAGAAATGTGATCTCACGGATTCTGTTTGAGAGCGCATGCAGCTTTTTTTCACTATAACGCTCCCCCTGCTTGAGATCCAGGTGACGAAGTAAAAAATTCCTTGAAACTCTCACATCCGAGTGAATAACAATGGAATCGAAACGATGAAGCGGACCGTAATCCATCCTGAGTTGCGCCCGTACACCTCCTGTGCTGTCAACCATTAGTTCATCCAGCCACAGTCTGGCAAATGGGTAACCATTGTTCTCAGCCCAGCTGAGCAGCCTTTCCGACAATCCTGCCATTTGTGACGGTCGCAGCGGTCGGCCTGACCATTCGGGCTGACTGATTCCGGCTTGTGTAAACACTCCAGCGGGTAAAGAATCGGTCCTGATCTGTGCCCACTGGTAACGTAAACCACGATAGACGAAAACCTCGTATAAACTGTCAGTAATATTTATACTGTCCACCGACGCGGCGAGGTATCCCTTCTCCTGAAGTCCGGGTACGATCGACTGCACAAATGAAAATGCTGCAGAAGCCTCCTGAGGTTTTTGCGGCACCTGAATAATTTCCTGCAGCTCCCTTATGTTTTGGATATCTTCTACCGCATGAATACGGATCGTGTAGCTTTGCGCAAAAGAAACAAAGGGCAGGAGCCCATTCAGCAGGAATAAGGCGCAGATACGCGCACTCCGCTTTGAAAACCATTTTTTTGGACGCTCCCTATCCCTCATTCTCTTCAAATTTAGTCTATGGCAGGTATTTACCTTCATATTCCATTCTGTAAGCAGAAATGCAATTATTGCAATTTTCACTTCTCCACCTCACTCAGATTAAAGGAGGAAATGATACTGGCTTTGCAGGAAGAGATCCGTTTGCAGAGCTCATGGCTATCAGACCTGCCTATTGAAACTATATATCTCGGTGGTGGCACCCCCTCTCTGCTGGAAGCTGATGAAATTAACCGGATTTTTGATACCATTTTTTCATGCTTTGCGCGACTTGATCTGAAAGAATGTACGCTCGAGGCGAACCCTGACGACCTGGGAAACCGATACCTGCGTGAACTCAAAACCACGCCTGTAAACCGGCTGAGTATAGGCGTTCAATCTTTTCATGATTCCGACCTCAGGTACATGAATCGCGCACATAATGCCCAGCAAGCGGATTATGCTATTAAAGCAGCGCAGGACCTGGGCTTTGAGCGTCTGACAATAGATCTGATCTATGGCACTCCTGGATTAACCGATATCCTCTGGAAGCAAAACTTAAGGACGGTTAAAGAACTTGACATTCCGCATTTCTCCGCCTATGCTTTGACCGTGGAAGAAGGGACACAGCTACATCATTCCATCACCAAAAAGCAGGCGCAACCAGTTGAACCGGAACAGGCAGCACAGCAATTTGAAATACTGATGGAGATGGCGGAAGCAAATGGTTACGTCCATTATGAGATTTCAAACCTTGCTAAGGAAGGCGAATATGCCGTACACAATACCAACTACTGGAAGGGCGTTCCCTATCTGGGTATAGGACCTTCTGCCCACTCCTTCAACGGTCGCAAACGCCGATGGAATATCGCAAATAATGCCCTCTACATTACAGGTCTGCTACGGGAGAAAAAACTGCATTTTGAGGAAGAAGTTCTTACAGAGGTGCAGCAACTGAATGAATATCTTATGACCTCATTGAGGACGATCTGGGGCACTGATCTGAGGAAGATCGCTAATGAATGGGGCGCTGATTACAGTTCCCTGGTGCTGAAGTTTAGTGAGGAATCTCAGGAAAAAAAGCATCTGGTTCTCCAGGATGGTCGTCTATATCTGACCGCTGCAGGCAAATTGTTTGCAGACAGGATAGCAGCTGAACTTTTTATTGACGCTGAAAGCTGATTATTTTGCCGTGGAAATTGAAAGCCATGGTTTATTCATTCAAAGGATTCATTCCGGTTGTACACCCTTCAGCATTTATACACCCACAGGCAGCAGTCACGGGAAATGTGATCATCGGAAAGAATGTATATATAGGACCCGGTGCAGCGATCCGGGGCGATTGGGGAGGAATTGTGATCGAAGACGGTTGTAATGTCCAGGAAAACTGCACGATCCACATGTTCCCAGGAGTCACCGTCAGGCTACGGGAAGGCGCTCATATAGGACACGGCGCCATTATCCATGGTGCGCAAATCGGCCGGAACTCTTTGATTGGCATGAACTCAGTCATTATGGATGAGGTCGAAATCGGTGAAGAGTGTATCGTAGGCGCATTGGCGTTCATCAACGCTAATACGAAAATTCCAGGGCGCTCCCTTGTGGTAGGCAATCCGGGTAAAATTATTAAAGAAGTCAGCGATGAAATGATCGACTGGAAAACCAGGGGGACGGCTCTGTACCAACAATTGCCAGCCGATTGTCATGAAAGCCTGGTGCAATGTCAGCCGCTTCTCGAACTTCCCAAAAACCGCCCCCCACAGGAATCTCTATACGAGACCTGGAATCAGATCAGAAAACGCTAGTTAACAAGAGCAACCATAGAAATCTCCACCTGTACCCCTTTGGGTAGCCCCGAGACCTGAACTGTCTCTCTTGCTGGTGCCGTTGACTCGTCAAAATATCGGCCATAGACCTCATTAACAGCACCAAACTGCCCCATGTCCATTAGAAAAATGGTGGACTTGATCACCTTGTTGAAGTCCGCACCAGCTTCTTCCAAAATAGCCTGGAGGTTCTGCATCACTTTCTCAGTTTCGGTTTGGATGTCACCCTGATACAAAGTGCCGTCCACAGGGTCCAGCGCTATCTGTCCTGAGATGAACAACAGATTGCCAACCTGTACAGCCTGGTTATAGGGCCCTATAGGAGCGGGCGCCTTAGAAGTGCGTATGATTCTCTTTTCCATCAGGCAAAACTAAGCGTAATGTACTTTTGCCCCGCTATGTGCAAGCATATCCTTCATATTGACACCTCTATTGCAACGGGAGTTGTGGCAATCACCACAGACGGAAAGGTGATCGCTTCATCAACTTCGACCGAGGAACGAAACCATGCTTCATCAATTAATGGGATGGTTTCCAAGGTCCTGGGCGACACAGAGCTGCAATTAAGCGACCTTCATGCGATTGCTGTAATCGGCGGACCCGGCTCCTACACCGGTCTGCGAATCGGACTGGCAACCGCCAAGGGTTATTGTTATGCCCTGGATCTTCCATTGATGATGCATAACCGGCTCGACCTTTTGGCTTTACAAAAGATTAAAATGGGGGTAACAAATGAGGCAATTCTGGCTTTGCTGCCTGCAAGGCAGGAAGAGTATTTTTTCACGTTATACTCCCATGATGGCACCTGCCTTATCCCTGCCCGGCATGCACTGGAAAAGGAAATCATCGAGGTGATGAAGGCCTACAATCCATCCATTTCCGGGGTATTGGCTAAAACTATGAAAGACATTGTCATGGAGATGCATGTAGATTTCTCTGAAAATGAGCATTTTAGCCTTGATTTTTGGGCCAGTTTCGCCCATCAACCTGACAATTGTAATAGTTTTGTCAATTTTTTTACAGCGGAACCATTTTACCTGAAACATGTCCATACACATAATGCGCGCTGAATCAACAACTTAAATAATCCTACTCCCTTAACTATAGATTTTTTTAACCGTCGGTTAACAGATTTCAGTGCTTAAGAATTGTTTCATATTTACCCGGTTCGTATGTTTGCAAACACAAATACAGGTCTGTTTATACACACCGGTTTTTTTAAGGTTCTTTATTAATTAACTTCTGTAAAATTTAAAAGTAAATGGAAACAACAATGTCAGCAAACACGCTGGTAATTAGAAAAGACGAAGGTTCGAACGAACAGATCAAGCTGGATTACATGGCTGTAAAGAGTGCAGCAATGACCTTAAGAGCTATTAACCACAAACTCCGTCAGCAGATTATCAAACTGCTCGAAGAAAATAAACGCATGAATGTAACTGACATTTATGTAAAGCTTCGCCTCGAGCAGTCAGTTGCTTCTCAGCATCTCGCTATTTTACGTCGTGCCAACATCGTTATTACAGAGCGTGACGGTAAATTCATTCACTACTCACTTAACCATCAGCGTATCGCTGCTGTTGCTAAGTTTGTAAATGATCTGGTTAGCTCAGAAGAAGCTTAATTAAAGATTCAAACCCCTGGAAATAAAAACTGCCCATCCGGGCAGTTTTTATTTTTTTATACCAGCTAAGTCTTGTTTTTGGCCTCCAACGGGTGTTTTGATCCTGCTCTGAGCCATACCTCCTTTATACCTCCGTTATACCTCCTTTATACCTCCTTTACTATTCACTCCTTGTACACTCCTTGTAAACGCCATGGTATCGCCGTCGATAGATACTAAACGGGCATTTAACGCCTGTAAATCGTCCCATCCGGCTAAACAAACTTAAGTCCGGCACAGGTCAGCTTTTTGCATCAACGGAGTTTCAGACCTCAGGCCTTCCTTTGCTCCTTCGCCCAGGCATCTTTTAATGTCACTGTTCTATTGAAGATCAGCTTATCTTCTGTACTCTTCGTATCGACACAGAAATAACCTTTTCTCAGAAACTGGAAATGCTCTCCAGGTTTCGCAGCAGTAAGGGCCGGCTCAATATAAACTTCTGGAAGCACCACCTTTGAATCCGGATTAATATACTCCTTGAAATCGCCTTCCTCATTTGAGGGATCTTCAACTCTGAACAAACGATCATAAAGGTGAACCTCCGCGCTTTTTGCATGAGGAATGCTTACCCAGTGTATCGTACCTTTTACATTGATGCCGCTGGTATCCTGACCACTTCTGCTTTCAGGGATATAGGTACAATGGATCGCGGTGATTTTCCCGGAATCATCCTTGATAAAGTCTTCACACCTGACAATATAGGCTCCCTTCAGACGTACCATCAGCCCGGGGCCCAGTCGGAAGAACTTCTTTGGCGGTGCCTCCATAAAATCCTCTCTTTCGATCCAGATTTCCCTGCTGAAAGGCATCTTCCGCTTCCCGGCACTTTCGTCCTCAGGATTGTTCTCGATTTCAAGCTCCTCCGTCTTTCCCTCAGGAAAATTTGTAATCACGAGCTTTACCGGGTCCAGAACAGCCATCACCCTGTTCGCCTTCTTATTGAGGTCTTCCCGCACATGAAACTCCAGCAAGCTGAGATCCACCACGTTTTCCCGCTTGGCCACTCCGATAGTATCTGCAAAGTTTTTGATCGCAGCCGCTGTGTATCCTCTTCTGCGCATACCGCTCACCGTGGGCATTCTTGGATCGTCCCAACTCTCAACAAAACCTTCCTGTACCAGTTGAAGCAGCTTGCGTTTACTCATGACGGTGTAGGATAGGTTTCTTCTGGCAAACTCGTATTGATGAGAAGGGAAGATCTCCAGCTTTTCTATGAACCAGTCATATAAAGGTCTGTGGTGGATAAACTCCAAAGTACAGATGGAGTGTGTAATATGTTCAATGCTATCACTCTGTCCATGAGCAAAATCGTACATGGGGTAGATACACCACTTATCACCTGTCCGGTGATGATGTGCATGCTTGATTCTATACATGATAGGATCTCTTAGCAGGAGATTCGGATGACTCATGTCGATCCGGGCTCTAAGAACTTTCTCCCCATCCTTGTATTTACCTTCGCGCATTTCCTGAAACAGCCTGAGGTTCTCTTCTACAGACCGTTCCCTGTAAGGACTGTTTTGACCAGGTTTGTTAATGTCTCCCTTCATGGTCGCTATTTCCTCTGAAGTACTGTCATCCACGTAAGCAAGTTGCTTCGTGATCAGTTTGCAGGCAAAGTTGTACAGTGTTTCGAAATAGTCTGAAGCATAGAATTCATTATCCCACTCATAACCAAGCCATCTGATATCATTCTTGATACTCTCAACGTATTCCGTCTCCTCGGTTATAGGATTCGTATCGTCGAATCGAAGATTGCATTTGCCTTTATACTTACGCGCAAGGCCAAAGTTCAAATGAATACTTGAAGCATGTCCGATATGCAGATAACCGTTGGGTTCAGGAGGGAATCGCGTATGAATATATTCATATTTACCCTCCGCCAGATCGCGTTCGATGATCTCCTCCAGAAAGTTTCTGGAAGTGGATTCTTTATGTTCTGCAGGGCTATCTGACCCCCCGTTGGTAGCACTATTATTCATATTCGCAAAGATAGCAGGAATAGAGAAGTGAAAATTGAACCTCGTGTACAGCTTTCAGACAGACAGGATCTTTAACACCTGTTTCTTATTTTTACCGCTGTTCAGGTAAAATATGTCAGAAAAAATACAGCGACCCATCCGGGTACTTGTGGCAAAGGTCGGGCTGGATGGCCATGACCGTGGTGCGAAAGTCATTGCTACTGCGCTAAGGGATGCAGGAATGGAGGTGATCTATACGGGACTCAGACAAACGCCGGAAATGGTCGTTCAGACTGCCCTTCAGGAAGATGTGGATGCCATCGGCATAAGCATCCTGAGTGGTGCCCATAACACCGTTTTTCCAAAAGTCCTGCAACTGATGCAGGAAAAAGGGCTGAGCGATGTCCTGCTTACCGGAGGAGGAATCATACCGGAGGAAGATATGTCGGAGCTGAATAAAAAAGGTGTCGGAAAACTTTTCGCACCTGGCGCCCCCACCTCTGACATCGCAGACTATATCAAATCATGGGTGGAAGCCAACAGGCAGGACTTACTTTCATAAAAACATTCGTTTTCATTTCAAACCATACTCATTACATGTACCAGACATTACTGACCGATCTTCAGGACGGGATCTTTACCATCACCATCAACCGGCCCGACAAACTCAACGCCCTTAATAAAGATGTTATCGGCGAACTGGGAAAAGCCATTGACGAGATTTATAATAATGAGGCAATTCGCGTTGCTATTTTAACCGGTGCCGGCGAAAAGGCTTTTGTGGCCGGCGCCGATATATCAGAATTCACCTCACTTGACGCCGCAGGTGGTGCCGAATTGGCACAGCGCGGTCAGGACCTGGTCTTTGATAAGATCGAGAATTGTCCGAAACCGGTTATTGCGGCGGTGAATGGCTTTTCGCTAGGTGGTGGCTGTGAGCTGGCCATGTGCTGTCATTTCCGCACCGCGGGTGAAGGAGCAAAATTTGGTCAGCCCGAGGTAAACCTGGGGCTCATTCCCGGCTATGGTGGGACTCAACGCCTCACTCAGCTGGTTGGAAAGGGAAAAGCAATGGAGCTCATGATGACTGGCGATATGATTGGCGCGGAAGAGGCTCGTTCACTGGGATTGGTAAATCATGTGTTTCTGGCTGCAGATTTATTGACAGAAACGCGAAAGATCGCTACGAAGATCCAGAGCAAGGCACCAGTGGCCGTGGCTAAGGTCATCGCTTGCGTGAACGAAGCTGCCAGAGGGGTACAGGATGGTTTCAAAAATGAGGTCACCCGCTTTGGTGAGTGCTTTGCCACAGAGGATATGAGGGAAGGCACTACCGCTTTTCTGGAAAAACGCAAAGCTTCTTTTGCTGGAAAATAAATTTTTCTATCTTGTACGCTAAATCTCATTTCATGCGGAAGAATTTAATCCGAAGCATCTTTACCTTTTGTATCAGCATCGGAGTAGCCGGCGGGGCTAATGCCCAGCTGGGTCAGTCCAGAGAGTATGTGGAACCACCAGGATGGAGCGTAGGTATGAACTTCGGCCTGCTGGATCTCTGGGGAGATGTAGGTACTAAATCCATCTTAGATCATTACAACAACGAAAACTTCAAGCCCCATTTCATGGGTGGCATTTTCGTTCGTTACACGGCTCATCCGGCCCTTGCTTTCAGGTTAGGCGTCAACTATGGCACCCTGTATGCCAATGATGACTGGAATCAGACCAAGGCTGAGAAAGCAGAAACACTGGAAGAAGACCCGGTTCAACGTTATATCAGAAACCTCCACGTAAAGGCCAATACCTGGGAAGGTAGTTTTCTGTTCGAGTTCAACCCTCTCCGGTTGAACGTTGACAGCCGGTTAGCCCGGAAGCGTTTCCAACCTTACATCTTAGCGGGTTTCTCCTACTTCCATTTCAAGCCTACGGCAGAATATATTGATCGTGATGGAAACAATCGCGGTTATGTGAATCTGCACGATCTGCGGATCGAGGGTAATGGTTTTGAAGGATGGGAAGAAGCACCTGAGGAATATGATCTTTGGCAAATGGCCATCCCCCTCGGTGTAGGTATAAAATGGGACCTTGGGAAACAAATTGTTTTCGGCATCGAATACAAGTATCGTATGACGTTTACTGATTATCTCGATAACGTCAGCAACAAATACATTCCGCGGGAAATGCACCAGGCAAATTTGCCTGCTGATAAAGCAGCTCTGGCATCAGAGATGGCAGACCGCTCCTGGCTGATTATGGGTCCTGATTATGCAAACGCCTATGGCTCAGACCGGGGTAATCCTTCTGTGAATGATGCCTTCTCCACGTTTGGATTCACTGTGATATTTAAAATCCCTAACAGGAAAACTCCCTGGTGGTTCTAACCAGTTCAACATTCTCAAAAAAGCTGTCCATGTGGGCAGCTTTTTTTATGTGCCCTGGATTTCAGAAATACCCAATAAGAGCTCGGTGAAATATCCAATTGTTATGCTTTACTGTTCCGGAGGCCCGTCAACACTGAATATTTAGTGAAATACCGAAGTATTATTTAATTTACAGTGCGGTATGCAGTTGCATACCTATTTTTTTCATGCTTTGATGTTATCAGAGCCTGAAAACACAGAGGAATCGATTGTTATGTATGCTTTTCTAGAGGGAGATATTGTTCATAAATCTCCGTCCCTTTTATATCTGAATGTCAACGGTGTTGGCTATGAGGTTCATATTTCCCTGCACACATTCAGTAAGATCCAACACGCTGAAAGAACCCGGCTGTTCACCCATTTGCAGATCAGGGAAGATGCCTGGGTACTCTACGGATTTGCTGAGGAATCCGAAAGATCTACATTCCGGCAACTTCTCAGTATTTCTGGTGTCGGAGCAGCAACGGCAAGGATCATTCTCTCTTCGCTCACCACATCGGAGCTGGCGCAGGCGGTTGCCTCCGGAGATGCCAAAACGCTCGAGCGCGTAAAGGGCATCGGAGCAAAGACTGCCCAGCGCATCGTTCTGGAGCTGAAAGGCAAGCTGGCACCAGCCACAGAATCACAAAGTTTTGCAGGATTGCACAATAGTTTGGAACAGGACGCGTTAAATGCTTTGGTAAATCTTGGTATTAGTAAGGCTGTGGCAGAAGGAGCTATCAAAAAAGTGAAGCAATCGGACGAATTACCAGTCGAAGAACTGATTAAACAGGCTTTAAAAGTCTTATAAACCACCAGACTCTTCAGTGAAGCGGAATAGCAACTTCGGATATAAATTTCTATTGTTTATCGTAGCAGTAGTGGCGATAGCCAATGCTGGTGCCCGGGGATTTCGATTTCCTTTCGATTATGACCCTGCTCCCCAACCGGACACGCCGGCAGCAACTGCAGATTCCCCCAAGCTGATCTTTCCGATCTACGACCGCAGAAGCGGAGATCCATTATCGGATCAGTCCCCTCCAAGTCTTGATCTTGAAGACCCCTCCAATGTGGAACGGACGGTTGAATACGATCCTGATGAAAACCGCTATTACATCAGCGAAAAAGTAGGCAGTCAGTTCTTTCGGAATCCTACCTATATGACGCTGGATGAGTACCTCAGGTACCAGGGACAGCAGGATGAACAGGAGTACTGGAAAAGAAGAATGGATGCGCTGACACTGTTCAATAAAAAACCGCAGCTCCCTCAAATGTATAAAGAGGGCATCTTCGACCGCATCTTTGGTGGAAATACGATCAACGTCAGGCCACAGGGTAATGTGGATGTGACGCTTGGAGGAAACTGGCAGAATATTCAGAATCCTACTCTGGTACAACGGGCACAGAAGTATGGTGTATTTGACTTCGACATGCAGATGAACGTCAACCTGCTGGCCACGGTAGGGGAGAAACTGAAGTTCAATATCAGCAATAACACCAAGGCCACATTTGACTATCAGAATATCCAGCGACTGGAATACACCGGCAAGGAAGACGAGATCATCAAAAAAATTGAGGCTGGTAACATCAGTTTCCCTTTGAATTCGACACTTGTAAGCGGGGTGCAATCGCTCTTCGGTGTAAAGACTCAGTTGCAGTTTGGAAAACTTTGGATCACCGGTGTGGTATCGCAGCAGAAATCCAAAAGGCAAAGCCTCACGGTTCAGGGTGGTGCGCAAACTCAGAATTTTGCCATCAAAGCAGATGATTACGAAGAAAACCGCCACTTCCTTCTCGGCCGGTATTTCTACGATAGCTATAATACGGCACTTCAGAACTTCCCGATCATCAGCTCGCTGATCAATATCCAGAAAATCGAGGTTTGGGTGACCAACCGTACGGGTGCGGTTGACGGAGTGCGGGACATCATCGGTTTTATGGATCTTGGTGAACGGGCCCCATACCGGCAAAGCCTGATGGGAGGAACACAGACCCCCACACCTGACAACCGTTCCAATGGCCTTTATGACAACCTCCTGCAGAACCCTTCCGGACGTCTGCAGAATCAGGCTACTCAAGCTGCACAAATGCTCGGACTGGAGCTTGGCACTGATTTCGAGAGGGCCACTGCGAGAAAACTGAATCCCTCAGAATTTACGTTCAATCCTCAGCTAGGTTACATCTCGCTGAACACGACCTTGAATCCTGATGACATCCTTGCTGTAGCCTACCGCTATACTTACAATGGCAGAGTGTTCCAGGTGGGTGAATTTGCAGAAGACCTTCCGCCGGATTCCACCAATTCCAAGGTGTTATACATGAAACTTCTCAAAGGTACTGCAGCACGGCCCAACCTGCCAATCTGGGACCTGATGATGAAAAACGTATACGCGCTCGGCGGACTGGGTATTTCCAAAGAAGACTTCCGTCTGAATGTGTTGTATCAGAATCCCGGAGGTGGGGAGCTGAGATACCTTCCGGAAGGTCCGAACAAAGGTGTGCAGCTTCTGACCCTTCTGAATCTCGACAGGCTAAATTTCCAGAACGATCCCCAGCCGGATGGTATTTTCGATTTCATAGAGGGCCTTACCATCAATGTCCAGCAGGGAAAGATCATATTCCCGATGCTGGAACCCTTTGGCCGCGACCTTCAGCCGGCTATGGGAGGCAACCCCCAGCTTGAACGAAAATATCTTTATACAATCCTCTATGACTCAACCAAGACGATCGCCCGCCAGTTCCAACAGAACAACAGGTATGTCATCAGAGGTACTTACAAATCCGCTTCTTCTTCTGAGATCTTTCTGGGTGGTTTCAATATACCACAGGGGTCAGTGTCCGTGACAGCAGGCGGTCAGCGCCTGATCGAAAACCAGGACTATCAAATTGACTACGGACTGGGCCGGATCAAGATCCTGAACATGGGTATCCTGAATTCAGGAATACCGATCAATATCCAGTACGAGGACAATGCCACCTTCGGCTTCCAGCAGCAGAACTTCCTTGGAGCGCGTGCCGACTACTACGTAAACGAAAAACTCGCACTCGGAGGTACCTTCATGCGTCTTACCGAGCGACCCTTCACACAGAAGACCACTTTTGGAGAAGACCCCATCCAGAATACCGTCATCGGACTTGACGCGAATTATCAGTCCGAGTTTCCTGCGCTGACCCGTGCGCTCGACAAGCTGCCGATATACTCCACGACAGCATCCTCCTTTATCACGGCAAGCGGTGAGGTAGCGGGTCTGTTTCCCGGTCACCCACCCCAGATCAATGCACTGGATCCTGAGGGGGCTGTTTATATCGATGATTTTGAGGGTACCCGCTCGGGGATCGATTTAAGGCTACCGGCTCAAAGCTGGTCGCTGGCATCGACTCCTGTTGGGGCAACAGATAAGAATGGCAACATACTCTTCCCGGAAGCCACACTGACTAACGATCTGCGGTATGGTCATAACCGCGCCCGACTGGCCTGGTATATGATCGAACCTACGCTTATTGACGGAGTAGGTGGAATACCTGATTACGTAAAAACGGATCCGAACCAACATTACATCCGCCTTGTGCAGCGTCGCGATGTATTTCCGACAGCCTCCGACCAGGTGCTGCAGAATGCCCTGAGCACATTTGATCTGGGTTATTACCCGAGGGAACGCGGCCCTTATAACTTCGATGCGGACAATATCAACCCTGACGGTACTCTGCAGAATCCTGCCTCTCGCTGGGGTGGAATTCAAAGAGCTATTGAGTATAGTGATTTTGAGCAGAGCAATGTGGAGTTCATTGAGTTCTGGGTGATGGACCCCTTCATCAACAACCCCAATTCACCGGGAGGTAGCCTGTACATCAACCTCGGTAATGTCTCTGAGGACGTTCTAAAGGATTCAAGGAAATTCTTTGAAAACGGAATTCCCTACCCCAAGGTAACCTCACAGCTTGCCAGCAGTGTCTGGGGTTTTGTTCCACAGCTGCAGACCCAGATCGTCAGAGCTTTTGATAATGATCCTGCAGCCAGGGCTGTTCAGGATGTTGGTTTTGACGGGCTGGGAGATGAAGAAGAGAGGGAGAAGTTCCGCAACTTCCTGAATTCTGTTAGTGGCAGGGTCAGTCCGGGTGTTTTCGCAGAAATTGAAGCTGATCCTTCCAATGATAACTACCGCTACTTCCGTGGCGCCGAGTATGATCAGGCGGGTACCAGCATTCTGGGCCGGTATAAAAAATTCAATAACCCTCATGGTAACTCCCCTGTAACCGATGCATCCCAGGCGTATTCAAATGCAGCAACGAACCTGCCGGATGCAGAAGATATCAACCGTGATAATACCCTCAATGAGTCTGAAGATTACTACCAGTACCAGATTGAATTAACACCTGCCCGGATGCAGGTGGGAACCAATTATATCGTCAACCGTCAGGTGTCAAACGTAAAGCTCCCGAATGGTAATTTCGAGGAGGAGGTCTGGTATCAGTTTAAAATTCCTATCCGCGAATACACCCAACGGGTAGGTAATATTGGTGACTTCCGGTCGATCCGCTTTATGAGGATGTTCCTGAATGGTTTTCAGGACAGCGCTATACTGCGTTTCGCCCGTCTGGAACTGGGTAGGAACCAATGGCGCCGCTACCAGTTCTCACTGCAGTCGCCCGGTGAAAATATTCCTGATATCGACCAGCAGAATGTTGAGTTTAATGTGATCTCGGTAAGTGTGGAAGAGAACAGTACCAGGCAGCCCATTCCGTATGTGATCCCGCCAGGAGTAGAGCGTCAGCAGGCACAGACCAGTAATAACACCAGCATTCAGTTGAATGAGCAGGCGCTATCACTACAGGTCTGCAACCTGCGTGATGGTGATGCACGTGCAGTGTTCAAGGAAGTGGGTGTAGATATGCGCCAGTTTGGCAAACTCAGGATGTTTGTCCATGCTGAGTCAATGGTTAATCAGACCCCGCTGCGTGATGGAGACCTGAGGGCGATTGTGCGCGTTGGTAGCGATTTTACCAATAACTATTATGAGTATCAGATCCCGCTGAAGATAACCCAGCCTGGTACGATCGATGCCAATGTCATCTGGCCGGAGGAAAACAGACTGGACCTCGTGCTCGATGAACTGGTACGCGTGAAGACGGAAAGAAACAATCAGAACCTTCCTTCCTTCGTTCCGTATTCTGTGATCGATAACCGCGGCAATACGATCGTCGTTGTTGGTAACCCGAACCTGGGTGACGCCAAGACGATCATGCTTGGAATTCTGAACCCGAAGAAGAACAACCAGACACCTGAAGACGATGGCATGGCCAAATGTGCTGAAGTATGGTTTAACGAACTCCGGATGACCGGCCTGAATGAGAAACCAGGTTATGCTGCAAGCGGCAAGGTGAACATTCAGATGGCTGACCTTGGTACAGTTCGTCTGGGTGGCAGCATGCATACTCAGGGTTACGGAAATATCGACCAGAAGCTGAACCAGCGCTTCCGCGATAATTTCTACCAGTATGACGCCTCTACCAATGTTAATGTCGGAAAGCTGATGCCACGTGAATGGGGTGTTCAGCTTCCTATCTTCGTCGGTTATAGCGAATCAGTCAGCAACCCTCAGTACAATCCTTATGATCTGGACGTGAAATATCAGGACCAGCTTAACCGCGCCTGCAGTCAGAGACAGCGTGATTCGCAAAAGAAGATCGCACAGGATTATACCTCGATCACCAGCTTCAACCTCTCCAACGTCAGAATTACAGGAAACCCTGAAAAAGCCAATACGAAGACGATGCCCTGGAGTGTGAAGAACTTCGATCTGAGCTATGCCTATAACCGCCAGTTCAAGCGCAACCCGCTGATCCAGGGCGATGAGCTGACGACTCATAAGCTGGGGCTGGGTTATGTCTATAATATCAAGAGCAAACCTTTTGAACCATTCAAGAAGACATTTAAATCCAAGTCTAAGTGGCTGAGCCTGATCCGTGATTTTAATTTCAATCCCGTACCGGCAAACTTCACTTTCCGTACAGAGCTGAACAGGATCATGAATGAAACCCAGGTGCGTACTGTTGGTGACGGCGCCTATCCCATTCAGCCGACCTACTATAAGAATTTCACCTGGATGCGTCAGTATAACCTTCGTTGGGAACTGACCAAGTCCTTATCATTCGATTACAATGCCACCAATCAGGCACGCATCGATGAGCCATATGGCCGTATCGACACTAAAGAGAAGCGCGACACGCTGATGGACCGGCTGGCTTCCTTTGGCAGAAACACCTTTTTCACCCAGACACTGACGACAAGTTATAATGTGCCGTTACAAAAAATACCGGCTACAGATTGGACGACCGTGCGTCTTACGTATAGTTCCAGCTATAACTGGACGGCCGCTTCCCTGCTGGCGCGCAACCTGGGTAATACCATAGGGAATACACAGACCATTCAGGTAAACGGGGAATTTGACTTCCGGCAGTTATATAATAAGCAGCGCTGGCTCCGTGCTGTCAATCAGCCCAGGGCTCCTGTGAAGGCAGCCGCCGCAGGCAGAGAGGGCAGTCCGGTGAAAAGCACTGCTCCTGTTAGCAGAGATCCACGCACCGGCGCCCGTAACCCGGGAAGGGATGCAGCTACGGAAAGCGTTGCCGAAGATGCCGCACCGGAGGGTCGAGACAGAGAGGATGGTGCTCCCGCAGCTCCGGTAAGGACGCCCGCGATGGATAGCGTTATGCGCAAAGACAGTATCCGTCGTCAGGATAGCCTGAACCATATTGCGGCGATTATGGCGTCCATGACAGATAAGCAGCTGGACTCCCTGCATAAAAAACAGCGGGAAGAGGCAAAGGCAAAACGTAAGGCTGACCGTAAAAAGCGCCGTCAGGAACGACGCGCTGCAAGACGGGCCCGCAGAAACGCACCGCTTCCTGTAAGCACTCCGGAACGTATCGGCGGACGCTTGCTTACCATGGTAAAACGTACAGTCGTCAATTACAATGAGCAATCGGGCACAATACTTCCCGGCTATCTGGATAGCACTCGTTTCCTGGGCCTCAATAATTACAATATGATGCCCGGTCCGAGCTTTGTCTTCGGTTACCAGCCCAATAGACAATGGCTGGAGCAACTGGCTTCAGATGGCAAGCTGAGCTCAGATTCCCTGTTCAATGCTCAGTTCCAGCAGCAGTATTCCCAGACATTAAACATCCAGACTACGGTAGAGCCTCTGCCCGATCTTCGAATTGATCTTAACTGGACCCGCTCCTTCTCAAAGTCGCTGAATGAGTTATTCAAAGACACTTCACAAAACCGTACAGAAGGATTCAAACATCTGAATCCGTACGAGACCGGAAGCTTTACCATCTCTTATATCGGTTTGAAAACCATGTTCCAGAATTCTGGTCCGGGTTTCGGTCCATACCAGCAGCTCCTGGATAATCGTCCGATCATATCGAGGCGTCTGGGTGAGAGCAATCCTTACACGGGAGGTATTCCCGATCCGAACAACCCGGATTATTCAAAAGGTTATACTGAATACTCTCAGGATGTCCTGATCCCTTCGTTTATCGCGGCCTACACGGGAAAGAGCGCACAGGATGTAGCAATGATCGATTATAGTGGCACCAACACCAGAAGCAATCCGTTTAAGTATTTCTTCCCGCTGCCCAACTGGCGTTTGAATTACAATGGCCTCACCAAGCTACCGTTCTTCAGAGAAAGGTTGAACAACCTCGTGGTGACGCATGCCTATACCGGTACACTTTCCATGAATGGGTTTGTTACCGCACAGTTTTATGATGATCTGTTTGGGGTAGGCTTCCCATCATTCATTGATTCCAACTCGGGTAACTACATTCCTTACTTCCAGGTACCAAACATTACCATCAATGAGAGTTTCGGTCCGTTATTCGGATTTGATGCTTCGCTGAGGAATAATCTGACGGCCCGTTTCGAGTTTCGTAAGAGTCGTACGGTGAGTCTGAGCCTGATCGATTACCAGGTAAGTGAAACCAAAAGCACGGAATATATGCTGGGGATCGGATACCGTGTACGCGGACTTACCCTGCCCTTCTCGGTATTGGGCGTCCGTCGTCTGAAAAACGACCTGAACTTTAAAATGGACGTGAGTCTCAGAGATGATCGTACCAGCAATAACTACCTGGCACAAAACGTGGGTATTACTACCCGCGGACAGAAGGTAATCACGATCTCACCATCAATAGACTATATAGTCAATGACCGACTGACATTGAGATTCTTCTATGACCGCAGACAAAGCATTCCGTATGTTTCCAGTGCCTACCCGATCACGACGACCCGTGGTGGTATGACGCTGCGATTCATATTCGCTCAATAATCTTTGCTATAGGAAGGCCTGATTAAGAATGCGTTTCTGCCTAACCAGTGGAAGCTTTGTATGTATTCTACGAGTGAGTTGAAACAACCCGGATCCGAGGATGCATCTTATTGTTCCACCTTTGTGTACATGAACTCCTGCCGCCGCGTTTGTCCGTTTTCCTGCCCTTCTATTGTTGCTACGATCGTGGAATCTGAGGTGCGTTTGTAAATGATCCGTTGCGGAAAATCATGTCGGAGATTCTCGAAGGTGATCTCATTCTCTGTGATACGACGCTCACGAAAGCTTACCGGCGACCCTTCGTTCTGACCTGAAACCAGCGGGCTGTAAACGAGTGAATCATCATCGTAGTCCAGCGTTATTGTTTCCTGAAAGGGTGTATCACCTTCGGCGGTGATCATGTAGCTGGTAGCCAGCCACTGTGAGTCTGAAGGTTTACGCCACTCTTCAGTAATGGTACCCTCCGCTGTCTGCATCTGCCATTTTCCAAGCATCCAGGAAATCTGCCGGAGTTTATCCTCCTCTCCGGTTCCGTGGTTTACAGGCTGGCAGGAAACAGCAAACAGGCCGAGAATAGTTATCACAGTCCACCTTTTCATATACTAAATGTAAGGGTTTTAGATGTAAACAAAATCACCTATATAAGATCAGAACCCCGGAGCCTGTTTTCCGCGGTTGGCTTCACCACCCAGAAAGCCAACCCGTGAGACCGAAACTTCCATACCGCCGCGCTTCTGAGTAACATCCCTGAGGGTGGAGATATTGACATCATAGCTGAAAGCAAAGGTCTGGCCGTTCCAGTCGACTTTCAGCGTCGGTATGATGGCGTCCTGCAGGCGGAAAAAAACACCTCCGTAAACTGCAAAGTTTGATCCGTCCAAATTCTCAGGTCGCATCCATTTGAGAAGGCCTCCTACCAGAATCTCCTGTGAGGGCCCCTGCCTGACAAAATCTGCATGGAAAACCGCTCCGAAGTTCTCGCGGAAATCAACGCTCAGCCCGCCACTCAAAACCCAGCGCATGTGCATGTCCACATCTTTGCGGTCGTCGTAGAAACTGGCAGATGGTTTTGTGAAATGGTATGCAGAAAGTCCGACATAGTAGGCAAGCCCTTCTGAGGGATTGCTGCTCAGACTGAGGCCAGCACCGAGGTCCCAGTAGGAAAGTCTGGGATTAGGAAGTTGCGGTTCTCCGTGTCCGTTAGAGGAATTGTAGCTTCCCTGCTGATACTGATTGTCGAAAGTCATCTTGCTCACGTCGATCGTCCTCGTTACCCTTCCTCCTGTAAAACCCAGTGAGAGATAGGATTTTGCTGCGTCTTCCAGGGATTTGTTCACTGTGACAGCAGGGTAGAAACCTATGGACCGGAAGCTAATGCTGCCTGCAGCATCTGAGTATCCCAGCAGTCCGATTGTTACATAGTCATTCACGTTACGATTCAGCGGGAACCGGAACTCGCCGCTGAAACTTCCTGTTTTGAATCCGTTTCCGACATTCGCCCATTGTTCCTTGTACTGCCCCACCACTTTATAATCTTCTGCTCTGACGCCCATCAGCCCGGGATTTCTCAGAATATTCGAAACGTAAAACTGAGAATAGTGAATATCCTGTGCCCGAACGTCCGTCAGCACAAATCCTGAAATCAGCACAGCGAAAAAATACTTCTTCATAGTCACACAGGTTTAACGGATGAGGGATATATCTCCTTTCCAGGAAACAGCCTCTCCGGTAGTACAGAGGGCGTCTACAACATAAATGAACACATCGGGATTCAGCAGTACACCATTGTGGGTTCCATCCCATCCTTCCATTATTGCATTGGGCTGAATATTTCTGCGCTCAAAAAGGAGCTCGCCCCAGCGACTGTAAATACGGAATGAACGGATGATATCGATGCCCTTCCCTCTCGGATAAAACACATCGTTCTGTCCGTCGTTATTGGGCGTAAAGCTGTTTGGCATAAAAATCTGGCTTGCTTCACAGTTCACGAAGACGGTGACAGAATCCGTTTTCTGACAGCCAAACTCGTTAGTAGCGGTAAGTTTATACGTCGTGGTCACGAGAGGTGAGGCCTGCGGGTTGAGACAATAAATGCAGTTCAGCGTTTCAACAGGATCCCAGAGCAGGCTGGTATATCCCTGCCCGTTCCCCTGTAGTTGTGCAGACTCACCAGCAACTATAGTATGACCAGGACCGGCATCAATATCCGGTAAAGGGTTCACGATCACATCTACGTATTGTGTATCAGGTATACAGCTTCCTTCGTAGGCAATCATTATGTATCGCGTTGTAGAATCGGGTGTTGCCACTGGATTGGCGAAGGTGGGATCGTTCAACCCTTCCTCAGGCTGCCAGCGATAGTACACGGCACCGTCAGCAGTTAGCTGAAGACTTTCTCCCTTACAGATATCGCCACCATCCCCTACCTGACTCACGACATGCGTCCTGGTTTGTATCAGAACAGAATCGATGTTAGGACATCCATTTGCATCCTTACCCGTTACATAGTACCAGGTATCCCCCGAAGGAATTGCATAAGGGGTATTGCAGTTGGAACAGCTCAGGGCGTTCACCGGCTCCCAGGTGTAGCTGACGCCACCGGCCGCCTGCAGCAGGGTAGAGTCTCCGACACAGATCAGCGTGTCTCCGACTGCTTCTATCGTGGGCAGACCGCCAAACGTAAGGGTATCGATCAAAGTATCCACACAGCCGGTATTCGTCTCCGTGTAGAGTTTGATAATATAATCGCCGAGGGCTGGATAATACTTCGTAGGGTTGGGAGCCGTCGTGATCTGGCCGTCGTGGAACTCCCAGATACTACTGGTGAGCGTGGAATAAGAACCCTTTGAAGTGTCTGTAAACGTAAGATTGCCCGGCTCACAGGCAGGATACGGATCATAGGTAAAACCAGCGTAGATACCATCTACCTTAATGGTGTCGAGACCCTGACTGGAAGAGCTGCAACCCGCATTATCCGTAAGAATAACCCTCGGCACGAAGGGACCGGGTTCGGTGTACGTATGTACGACCACGGAGTCTGTTGTGGCCATGGTCGTACCATCGCTGAAATCCCAGATAAACCCTGGTACGTTCTGCACATTCGCTTTGAAGGTTACCGTTAGCGGTGCGCAACCGGTAAGCGGTTCATAACTAAGTGCCCCGTCATAGCCCAGCAGATTGACCGTAGCTGTTGCTGTATCCCGACAGCCATGACCATTGATGGCTACGAGCTGGACACTATACAGTCCGGAATTGACGAACACATGATTAGGATTCGGTGTCGTGAAGCTGGAGCCATCTCCCATGAACCAGTTGTACACTACTGCCCCCGTCGACTGGTTCGTGAAGTTTACCACCAAAGGCGGACAGATACGAAACGTATCACTCAGATCGAAGGCAGCATCCGGCCGGTCCCAGACAGTGATATAAGCCGGTTTGATCATGGTGTCTGTACATCCGTAAATATCCGTCATGTACATCCTGACATCGAAGGTTCCTAACTGTGTGTAGATATGCGAAGGATTCGTGGCCGTATCCAGGGTGCCATCTCCGAAGTCCCAGATGAAGGTGGCTCCAAAGAGGTTTGAAGAGTTGTTGATGAAGCTGATGGGCGTGCCCCGACAGGCGTTATTGTTATTTACAGAGAAATCCGCCTCCGGATCATGCCCCTGTATATGATCCAGTTTCTCTACGGAATCTGCACAGCCGATGTTATCCGTTACTTTCATTGTAACGGTGTAGTACCCGGTGCTGGTATAGGTGTGGGTAATCGCAGGATTAGAGGTCGTTGCTGTCTGGCCGTCTCCGAAGTTCCATTCGAAAGTGGAGGGTGTCGTTCCCTGCGGCAAAACAGAGGTACTCGTAAAAAGTACATCTCCCGGCACACAAACATTCTGAGGCATGGCTGTAAAATTTGCCGCTGGCTGTCCGACGAGAATGTAATCGTCTTTGGTTACCGTATCGAGGCAGCCGTGGATATCTTCGGTAATGAGGCTCACATCATGGAAGCCCGGGAAGAAGATCCACCACTGGACCTGTGCAATGGTATCGGCCAGCGTCCCGTTGCTAAAGCTCCAGGTATAATCGACAATGAAGCTTGTGTCTGAAACCATCGCAGAAAAATTGATCGTATTGCCAGGACAGATGGCAGTATCATCTGCCAGAAAATCGATCTGCGGAACCACAAACTGCAAGAACTGCTCAGAGGTATCATAACAACCGGTATTGCTATTGAATGCGACCAGTGACACGGTGTAATTACCCAGAGCGGGATAGGTATGTGTAGGATTCAGTTGCGTTGATTGCGCCCCGTCGCCAAAGAACCATTCGAAGGACGTGTAATTAATGGACGTATTGACAAAAGATACTTTCAGGGGGTCATCGCAATGATAAGAGACATCGAATTGTGCTTTGGGGTCCTTGACTTCTATGTAATTGAGTTTCTCTATGGTATCCTTGCAGCCATTATTATCGGCGATGAGCATAATGGAGTAAGTACCCGGCATACTGTAGATATGCGTGGGATCCGTATCCGCTGAGGTGCCGCCATCACCGAAATACCAGGTGTATGATATAGCATTTGTCGTCAGGTTCTGAAAGGTGACGGGCTGGTCCACACATGTAATCTGCGGACCTGTAAAATCCGGTATCGGTGGTGTTCCCGTGTTCACCACGACAGAAGCGCTGTCGGTACATCCGTTTGACGTCGTCACTACCAGCTTTACATAGTATGTGCCCATATTATTGTAGGTATGTACCGGACTGGCCTGTGTGGATGAATTGCCATCTCCGAAATCCCAGAAATAACTGGTAATGCTGGCGGGATAAGGGATTTGCTGGCTTGTGGAGGGATTTAGAGCCCAGAGCGTAGCCTGGAAGGTATCCGTAACCGGAATGCAGCCATCACCCGGACTGACGTCTATGCTCAGATGAGAGTCAAAGATGTTGATATAGGAAGGCTTGACCAGCGTTGCAACACAGCCATACTGGCTCTCGGCCATAAGGGTCACATCGTAATAGCCATTATTCTGGTAAGTGTGCAGGGGATTCACCTGAGTCGATGAGCCACCATCACCAAAATACCAGGTATAGGTTGCACCGTTCACTGTCAGATTGGTAAACTGAACGGGTGCAGGTGCAGGACATGGTGTCTGGATATTCGCAGTAAAATCTACAGTCGGTAGCGGGTGAATCACAACCTGCTTTTGCAGAAAAGGATAGCAGGCACCGGTCGCTGTGCTCAGGGTGAGATTATAGGTGCCCGGCTGGGTGTAGGTATGGGTTGTTATTTTATTGGTATCCGTTGTACCGTCTCCAAAATCCCAGTTGGTCACAGAGGTGAAAGGAGTCGTATTTTCAAAGACCAGCGTGGTTCCCACGCAGGCACTGTCCGGGACATTCCAGGTTCCCTGCCCGGTCACCACATTAACATAGTTCGCGCGCACCAGGGTGTCTTTACATCCATTGCCGTCGGTGACGATCAGGCGAACAGAAAAGGTTCCGGTAGCGTTGTACTGGTGCGTCGGAGCAGCGGCGGTAGAGGTATTCCCATCGCCAAAATCCCATTCATAACTCAGTGGTGCGGTTCCGGTGGAGGTATTGACAAAAGTGGCGTTGTTGTTCTGGCTCACGCATAATACGAGGTCAGTACTGACAAAATTTGCTTCCGGAGGCGTGAATACGTGAATATAGTTTTGTTTCTGCACCGCTGTTGTACACCCCGCTGAGTTGACTACAATGTGTGTTACGTGATAAAAGCCGGGATTGGGATACGTATAACCGGGATTTGTTCCGTTAACGGTCTGTCCGTTTCCAACGTTCCAGAAATAGGTACCCGCGCCTGGTGCATTCAGCGTTGACTGGCTCGTGAAATTGACAGGATGAGGTGGGCAGCCAGAAGTATCGTCGACCGTGAAGTCGACCGTGGGCGCCGGGTAGATTGTGATATAATTCGTTACTGTTTTTGTGCTGCTGTTTGAGCCATTGGATACCGTCAGGGTTACGGTGAAGGTTCCAGTAGTGGTGAACGTTGCTGAGGGATGCTGAAGCGTTGAAGTATTGCCGTTGCCAAAATTCCAAAGCCAGGAGGTGGGGTTCCCTGAAGACAGATCTGTGAAATTTATTACTGCTGGATTACACCCTGTAGTGGCACTGGCTGTGAAGTTTGCATTGACCTGAGCCGAAGCCAGTACCGGGAGCATCAGCAGAACCAGGAGATAAGTTTTAAACAGGTAAGAGCGCATTCCAGATCAGTTTAAGGATAGGATCAGAAAAAGAAATGGGGACAGGTCGTCCGGCTTTGCTGCCATCTGTCATCTTTAAATAAGCCCGTTTTTACCAGGGACAACTCGTAACCACCCCTCAGGTTTGTAGCCGCTTTCAGTTCTGATACATTCACATCGTAGCTGAAACCGAAGGAGTATCGCATATAGTCTACCTTAACAACAGGAATGATGGCATCATTCACTCTGTAAAACGCACCGGCGTAGACTACCAGCAGCGGGTCGCTGGCTCGCTCTGTGATACTCTTCCAGTGCAGCAGCCCCCCGGCAATTATCTCAGTGAAGGTGCCCTGACGTACATAGTTTGCCTGAAGCATCAAACCGTAGCTTTCGCTCATCCTGTACGTGAGACCACCGTTCAGGCTCCATTTCATTTCCTGCTTCACCTCTTCATCGCCGAAAAAGCCTGTGGCGGGACGGGTGAAATGGTACCCTGCAACCCCTAAGAAATAAGTTAGCTCATTATTCTCTCCGCCGCCGCTGCTGAAGTTCACACCGGCGCCCAGGTCGAAATAGTGTATCTGCGGCTTATTGAACGGTTCATTTGTTGCCGCATATGGATCGTAGACGCCATTAATATACTGGTTGTTCACACGAGCTTTCGATGGATCGAAACTACGCTGGATGAAACCCCCTGTAAAACCCGCAGAGAGATAGGAATTTCTGCTGTCTTCAAGGCTCTTGCTGAACGCCACTACGGGATAAACACCCAGAGTCTTCATATCTATACTGCCGGCTTTATCATAGTAGGTCATCAGGCCGGCGCTGAAGAAATCGCTGCCCTGTGTGTTCACAGGTATTTTCGCTTCGGCCGAAAACTGGCCGGTGACGAAAGGCTGACTGATGCTGTTCCATTGGTTCCGGTAGTTGGCGGTGACCCTGTAGTCGCCACTGAATATTCCGGTCAATGCCGGATTCCTTAACACTGCAGTTTCATAGAACTGGGAAAAGTGAATATCCTGGGCAAGGAGGGGCTGGGCACCCAGGCCTAACCCAATCGCTATATAACAGATGATTTTCTTCATGAGCTTTAGTTTAACGCATTAGAGTGACATCGCCTTTCCAGGTGATGGCATCGCCTGTAATACAGACCCCTTCCATTACATATACAAATACATCCGGATTCAGCTCCCTGCCATTCTGCGTTCCGTCCCATCCACTGGCCTCGTCGTTAAGCAGCATTCCGGAACGCTGATACACCAGCTCACCCCAGCGATTATAAATCCTAAGAGACCGGATCTCTTTCAGACCCTCACCCCGGGGGAAGAAACGATCATTCTGTCCGTCCCCATTCGGCGAGAAGAGATTCGGAATAAAGACCTGACTTTCATCGCAGAGGATCTTCACCGCTACCGTATCAGAGGCCTTACAGCCATGGATGCTGGTGACCAATACCCGGTAGGTAGTGGTCACATCCGGACTGGCCGTTGGATTGGAACAGGTGGTGCAGGTCAGCGTTTCGCCCGGCGACCAGAGAAAAGTGTGCATGCCCGTTCCTGCGATGTTCAACATAACAGATTTCCCTGCGATGATTGTTCGATCGGCACCTGCGCTGACTACTGGCTTGGGGTGTACAGTGACCCTGATCTTGTGAGAATCGGGCGGACAGCTACCTTCCCAGCCGTAGACGGTGAAGATGGTGGTTGTGTCCGGTGTGGCTATCGGCTCAGGACTGGTATGGTCATCGAGAAATTCTGCAGGTTTCCATTCATAGGTCTGGGCACCCCAGGCTCTTAATTGTATCAGGCTGTCTTCACAGATCTCACCACCCGGATCTACAAAACTTGTAGTGATATACTGAATGTTTACCATTACAGAATCGCGGTTGACACAGCCATTGATATCCGTGCCGGTGACCGTGAACGTAGAAGGGGAGGTAGGAGATGTCGAGGTGGCCTGGCAGGTAGGACAGGTCACATCTGACAGCGGCTCCCATGCATATGCCACAGCTCCGTTGGCTGTTAGTGCTGCGACGTCACCCGGACAGATTGTAGTATCCGGACCCGCAGTGACAACCGGTAAAGGATTGATCACTACGTTCTTCACCAGTGTGTCCTTGCATCCATTCGCATTAGTAACAATCAGTGTAACAGGATAAGCACCCGGAGCACTGAACTGATAGGTTGGATTTGCGGAAGTGCTGGTACCCTGTCCATTGTTGAAGCTCCAGTATCGGGATGCTATAGGAGAAAAGAAACTAAAAGATGTATCCGTGAACTCTATCGGTGTGTACACACACAGTGGTGTGCTCAGGAAACCCGGTAGGATGCCATCTACTTTGATGGTATCGAGGCCCTCGCTGGAGTTCAGGCAGCCCAGTCCATCGCTTAGGATCAGTTTGGGAACATAAGCACCCGGCGTTGTGTAGGTGTGTGAAATCGTCGGACTTGTTGCTGGCACAGTTACGCCATCACTGAAGTCCCAGATCAGGGAGGGCACGTTGACGATGGTTGCTGTAAAATCAACCGTCAGTGGCTCGCATCCACTGACCGGGGTATAGGTAAGACCACCCGCGTATCCGAGGACGTTCACTGTAGCCTCTGCGGTATCCTTGCAGCCCTGGTTACTTGTGGCGATCATCGTAACGTTGTACAATCCCGGGTCGGTGAAAATTTCAACAGGATGTTGCAGGGAAGATCCCCCTCCCGTTCCGAAAGTCCAGCTATAAGTGGCAGCCCCGGTGGTGGTATTGGTGAACACCACATTAAGCGGAGGGCAGATAGCCAGCGTATCACTCAACTGGAAACTGGCATCCGGTTTGGCAATATTGATGTAATTGTTTTTGATAATGGTATCCTTACAACCCGAAGCGTCCGTAACTATGAGTCTCACCGTGTAGACACCAGTTGCGGAGTAGGAATGTGAAGGGTTGGACAAAGAGGATGTGTTTCCGTCTCCGAAAGTCCACTCTGAGGTCAGGCCCACACCCTGGGAGGTATTTGAAAACTGGAGCGACTGACCAATACAGGCATCGACGTCGTTTGACACGAAATCTGCAACAGGTTGCCGGACCTCTATATAATCGGTCTTCTCGAGGGTGTCTTTACAACCTACATTATCGGTAACGATCATCGTGACCGTATAGATACCCGGAGTGCTATACAGTTCGCTTGTAGTTCCGGTACCCACGGAAGCCGTGTTCCCATTACCGAAATCCCAATCCCGCGTCACCTGGAAGGCTCCCGGTGTATTGGTGCTGTTATCCGTAAATGTAACATTCAGAGGCAGACAACCTACTGGTGGATTAGCCGTGAAATCTGCGGTTGGTTTTGCAACCAGAACATAGTTAGTACGTATGGCGGTATCCCAGCAGGCATGAATATCACGGGCTGTAGCCATGATGGTATATACCCCATTCTGATTGAAGCGGTAGCCAAAGTTGGTTACCGTGTCATCGAATACGCCATTCACATACCAGCCATACCTTGTGGCGATACCGGTATAAGTCGGGGTGAAAATGATGGAATCATGGCGGCAGATGGCAGTATCGGGTGTGACAAATGTCAGTTGAGGGTCGACAAGTGTAATTTCCTTGGTTAAAGTATCTGAGCAATTATAGATATTGTTGAAAGTCACCAGAGTAACCAGGTAAGTTCCCAGACTTGAATATGTGTGTGAAGGATTTGTGGCGGTGGTGCTGTTACCATCGCCGAAGAACCAGATATGTGAGGTAGGTTCTATGGACATGGTATCGTAAAACTGAACCATTAAAGGCGTATCACAATTATATTCAACTTCCCATTTGGAAGTAGGAGGATGAACGAGAATGAGGCTATCAATGGTATAGGCGCTGTCGCAACCATTGTTATAGCCGTGAAGTGTGACAGGATACCAGCCACTGGTGGAATAGGTGTGGGATGGATTTGCGGCACCCGTGGCACCGCCGTCTCCGAAATCCCAAAGGTAGGAGGTCGCACCTGTTGTCAGGTTGGTAAAATAGACCGTTTCATTATTGCAGATCACCAAAGGCGCGGCGGTGAAGAATGTATTGGGCTTGGTACCGACACGTACCTCGAAAGAATCAACAGCGGTACAGCCATTTTCAGTCACAATATTGAGTGTAACCGTATAGGTTCCTGGCACCGTATAGGTATGAATGGGTGTATCGAGTGTTGAAGTGTTGCCATCACCAAAATCCCAGAACCAGGTAGCGGTCTCGTAAGGATAAGGGGAATAAACAGGAGGTGGGATATTGGTATAGGTAGCAGAAGAAAAGTGTACTTCGAGCGGTACGCAGCCCATAGAAGGCAGCGCCCCTGCATCCAGGATTAGATCATATATCCGTACGGAGTCTGGTTTTACGAGCGTATCTGTACACCCCTGCGCACTTGTAGCAGTCAGTGTCACGGTGTAGAAGCCGTCTGCGTTATAGGTATGAGTGGGATTCGCTGTTGTAGCCGATCCCCCGTCGCCAAAGCTCCAGGTATAGCTGGTGGCACCTGTGGACGTATTATTGAACTGGATCTGCTGCGGAGCCGGGCAGGGTTTGTCGGGAGTAAAATTGAAGGAGGCCTCAGGTTTTGGATTGATGGTCAGTG
>JAEYQO010000008.1 GCA_023409975.1 Bacteroidota bacterium
CCACTAACCTCAATGCCGATGAACTCGAAGCCTCCTACGGCTCTCGTGTCCGCAGCAGGATGCGGGGGATGTTTAATCTGGTGGGGTTTGAGGAGGGGACGGGGGATAAGAGGAAATAAATTGATGACAGATGACAGATGACAGATGACAGAGCGAGAGCGAGAGCGCAGAGCGCAGAGCGGGTTGTGGGTTGTGAGTTGTGCGTTGTGGGATGCCTTGGCTTTGGCCTTGGCTTTCGTATCAGATGACAGATGGCAGATGGCAGGGCAAAACGATCCAACGGCCAAGGGCCAACGGCCAAGGGACCGTTTGTGCAGACGTTGCGTCGTCCATAACCCACTGAGTTTATTTAAGGACAGACCGAAGGCCTGCCTAATGCAACCTCAGCATCCTGTTATCGATCAACTGGAAGAAGTGCTGCGGCTGGTATGTCCGCCACTGGGGTTGCTCCATGGTCCGGATGTATCGGTCGATGTGCGACCGCTGGAAATCATACTGGGTCTGGTCGGGCATATTGATAGACACGATCCAGCCTCCCTCATCCTTGATATCATCATACCACTCCTCGTAATAATCCGGATCGCTGCTGTGGAAATTCAGAACGTTCTCCGTGATCAGAATGTATTTATAAATGCCCCTGGAGATCATATGATCTATCAATGATCGCTTTAGCAGCATAATATCATTCTCCACCGCATCGTTCCATTCACCAATCAGCTCTATGATCGCAAAATTGGCATCGTAATCAGCAAAGAGCACCTTCAGGTAAAGGGTGCGGCTCCCGAATTCATCCCACTGGGGATGGATGTAGTAGTTGTAAACAGTATTGGAAAACTCAAACTCGGAGTACTCCTTTCCGTAAAATGGCGATTGCTCGTCCTCCTCCGCAGTATAGAGATGTCTCCAGTTGTAATATGGTTCTATATCATGCATTTGCTCCAGTCGCTCTTATTCAGTCACAATTCCTGATACCCACACAAATTTTAAGCCATAAAGCGCTGAAATCTACAGTTTTGCATCCCCAAAACGCTCCTGCCAGGCCATAACGCCGCCGGTAACGTTCTTACAGTTGCTATAGCCCATCGTCTCCAGGAACAAACAGGCCTGTGCACTACGCTTGCCACTCCGGCAATGGACGATCAGCTCCTGGTCTTTGTAGTCCTCCAGCTCATCCACCTGCATACTGAGGATATTACCCAGGGGCACCAGCTTCGCACCGATATTGTACTCCGCATATTCGTCCGGCTCCCTCACATCGATCACATTCAACTGTTCACCAGCGTCGGCGCGTCTTTTCAGTTCTTCAACAGAGATTTCCTGCATATGATTATAGCTTTAGAAGTTTTTGAGGCTGCAAGATACTGCTTGCACTCCGTCCACGCACCAGATAGAGCCCCGGCTGCAGATCCTGAATATCGATCAGGTCTCCCGTTTCAGCAGCAATCGTTCTGACCAGCCGCCCCTGCAGATCATGAATCTCAAGCTCGTAACGACTATTGCTCCGGTCTCCGGTAATAACCCTTACTCTGTCACCAGCCGGATTCGGATGGATCGACCAGTCGCCCGTTACCGGTTCCAGCGTTTCTGTCCGGGTCCCTGCCACATATTTTCCCAATACCGGGCGCACCATAACGGCGCCGCTGATGATGGAGGGCTCCCAGTAGCCGTTGACATCAAAATACAGATGGTTGCCACCGATCCGGTTCACGTCCAGACCGAAGTACAGGCTGTCGCTGCCACTGGCTGCCGGCTGTACCGTGCCAATGTAGAAGGTGCCGGCATTCAACAACACGGGGGTATCGAACCGGTAGAACCAGAAATGATTGATGGTATCCGCGTAGGAAGGGAACAGAAGATCCTGCTGGTAGAGCACCTGGTCCGTACCTCCATTGTAGGCAATATCACCATACACTGTAACGGAAAAGAACTTATTGGAAGCCAGGGGTACCTGCCGGCCGAAGTAGATGGCCACACCCCTTAGGGTATCTGCCACCTGCAAACGGTACTCGATGGCCATTCTTGCCGGAAGCGTCGCAAACTGGTTGAGGAACCAGCTTTTTTCAGCAGTGCCATCATCATAGGCCAGGTAATTATCGAAGACCTGCTGTTTAACGATGGTGTCATTCCCGCTATTCTCGGGGGTAGAAGGAATGGCAAAATAGGTTTGCTCGAGGATCACCTTGTCGTAAGGGTCCGCAGGATTGAAGCTGAAACTGTACATGGGAGCACTGAGCTGAAGTTCTTCCCAGGCATTGATGGTATTACCGTTCAACGGACCGGAGAACAGTGGCGTATTCGTGGTAGCCTCCCTGGCGCTATAGCCCCATTGAAAATTCTGAGGGGTATTATGATTGTTCCTGAGATAGTAATAATGCTGGTTGTTGAGGTTTCCCTGCATATCCGCCGCGAACTGCCGCCAGGGCATAAAGGTGAAATCATTCAGCAGAAAGGAGGGCTCAGTGGAGGTTGCCAGATCAGCGACCAGTGTATCGAAGGCATTCCGGTTGGCATCCAGCCGGATGAAGTCGAGGTTCCAGACATCATCATTGATATTCATGGAAGCCTTGTTGACGAACCGGAACTGAAAGTCGGTATGGAAAAACTGTGAATTAGTTACGGGAACCATCACCTGCCGGAATTCCTGAAGGGGTTTTCCCTCGGAATACCACATACGGGCCCAGGAGCCATTCTGCCTTTTGAAGAACAGGAAGAAAGAATCCGGCGCTTCCGGTGCAAAACCATTTCCCTGTGGCTGGTAAAAAAAACTCAGGTATAAGCTGTCTGCAGGCGTATAGGTACTCAGATCGATGATCTGACTGGTGAGGCTGTCTGCAAAACGGAGGGTGCTGTTGGAGATGGAATCATAGGGGCCGCCGAGGGCATTGAGCGCATCGAAGGTGGCCACGCCCCTGCTGACCGGCCGGTAGCCCATGGTATTGTTGATATAGACATAACGGTCGGTCCATTTGTCCGGATCAGGATAGACGTCCATGCCGGTGAAGTCCTCAAAAAAAGGAAGGCTCAGCGCGGTGGTTTTGAAGGCTGGCGCTGTGGCGGGAGTAGGATGCAGCAGGCGGTTATGATCCAGGGGCGCGACTGCTTCCTGGGCCCTGGATGGCGGAAGCAGGCACAAGCAGGCTATTATAATAAATATCAGACGCATTAGTCAAAGTTAGGAACCTCTTCTACATCGTCTACAACGCGATTCCCGGGCCTTCTATTGCCCTGTAATTCCAATTCGGCTGCCGTCTGCCGGATCCGCACGTCGATGATATCGCCTTCCTTGATGCGATTGGGTTGATCCAGCTCATTGTAAGGAGCGGGGATCTGCATGTAGATGACGGCGGCAGAGGAATCCTCTATCGGCCCCTCCCAGAGCGGTGTGGGCAGCAGGCCATTCCCATGAAGCAGCGCGATACCCTCCAGGGCAGGCATACCTACCACATCGGGGACATTCATCTCGACTGTTCCGAAGCCATCCCCGATGACAAGGTCGATCCTGCTTCCCTGAGGCACCATATCGCCCGGTTTTACCGGTCGACCGAGGTAGAGCTGTTCCAGGACAGCGCCTTTGGCATAGTCCGGCTTATGAATAGTATCTCCCAGCACCAGCCTGCTGCTCTTGATGATCAGTGTAGCAGAGCGGTAGGAAAGATCAGTAAGCTTGGGCATGGGCGTGAGCGGGGGCTCCGCTTTGTTGACGGTAAGGAAGACAGTACGGCCTTCCTTAACGACCGAATTGACCTCGGGTAGCTGCATGAGAACCCGGAAAGGCTTTTGGTTGGGATCGTAAGAAGAATCCACATCTACTTCGAAGCCCAACCGTTCCAGCACCCTGACGGCATCCTCCACGGGTCTGCCGGAAACATCCGGAACAGTGACCTGGCTGTCATGACGGGTGATGACACCGAGTGTAGCAAAAAAAGTGAAGTAGAGAGCTACACAAAGCGCAATAATTACTACAAGATGGAATAGAAAGGAGTGCTTCAGTCTATCAAACATGGTGTCCTGTGGTCAAAGGATACAAAGTAAAACTAATTATTGCGAATTGTTTTTTAAACAATCCTCTAAAAGCGCGCCATAGAACTCTTTCAGGCTTAGGCCAGCCTCTCTTACCTGCTGGGGAACGATGCTGTTTTCACTCTGCCCCGGCATGGTATTCACCTCGAGGAAGTAGAGTTTACCCGTCCGGGTCTGGAGGATGAAATCCATCCTGACCACCCCCCGACAATTAAGATGGCGGTAGATATGGATGGCTTTTGTTTTCAGCTCCTCGTGCAGTTCCGGAGTGATCGGAGCAGGAGTGATCTCATTGGTCACACCAGGGGTGTATTTAGCTTCGTAATCGAAGAACTCATTTTTGCTTACGATCTCGGTGGGAGGCAGTGTGTGGAGGTACTGTCCGAGGCGGTAGACGCCGATGGTCAGTTCCCGTCCCTCAATGAATTCTTCGATCAGCACCTGGTTGTCCTCGCGGAAGGCCTTCTCGATGGCGGGCATGATCTCCTCAACCGACTTCACCTTGCTGACACCAAGGCTGGAGCCGCTTTCATTAGGCTTCACGAAAACCGGCAGCTTTAACTGATCGAGGATGGTGCCGACGGAATAAGGTTCTCCTTTGATCAGGTGCACGGAGTTGGCGATATTGACCACATTGAAATCGCGCACCACTTTATTGCAGTAACTCTTGTTAAAGGTGAGTGCAGAGACGATGGAATTACAGGTGGTGTAAGGGACCTGCATCATATCGAGATAGCCCTGCATGCGTCCGTCCTCTCCGGGGGTGCCATGGATGGCGATGAAGGCACAGTCGAAACGGATGTGTTCGTTGTTGATAGTAAGGGAGAAATCGTTTTTGTCGACAGAGACCTTCTCACCTGAGGGCAGTTCATGCCACCAGTCGTCTCTGGTAATAAAAATCTGATATACATTGAACTGATCCTTATCCAGATTCCTTTCTATGGTTTCAGCAGTCTGGATTGAGATGACGTATTCCCCGGAATACCCGCCTGCGAGCAGGGCTATATTTTTCTTCATGTAATTGGACGAGTTGCAGCCAAAGGTAATAATCGTTAGTTACTAGTCGATAGTCGTTAATCGCCAGTGATAACAAAACGCGTTCCAGCGCACCTGGTCGTCACCATATCTATAACAGGCAACTCACTACTGGTCACTGACTACTACTACTGGTCACTGACTACTGGTCACTGACTACTGGTCACTGCGAAGCCACCCATCGAAACCTCTGAATTTTGTAGGTTTGCCGCCTATGCAGAAAATCCTGGTTGCTAATCGTGGTGAGATCGCATTACGCGTGATGCGCACTGCCCGTGAGATGGGCATCAAAACTGTGGCGGTTTACTCCGAGGCTGACAGAGACATGCCTTTTGTACGATATGCAGATGAAGCAGTCTGTATCGGACCGGCACCCTCAGCGCAGAGCTATCTCCGTTCAGAGAAAATTCTCCAGGTGGCTCATGACACAGGAGCGGATGCCATCCATCCGGGTTACGGATTTCTTTCAGAAAATGCCAGTTTCTCAAAGGCTTGCGCCGATGCAGGGATCATCTTTATAGGCCCTTCGGAGTACAGCATCAATATGATGGGTAGCAAGATCGCTGCCAAGCAGGCCGCCAAAAAGTTCAATGTACCGATGGTGCCCGGGACGGAAGATCCCATTCAGTCGGTCGACGAAGCGAAGCAAATAGCAGATAAAATTGGCTACCCCATCCTCATCAAAGCCTCTGCCGGAGGCGGTGGTAAGGGTATGCGTGTGGTGGAGTCTGCTGATCAGTTGGAGGAACAAATGCGCATGGCGAAAAGTGAGGCCATGAGTGCTTTTGGCGATGATGCAGTATTCATAGAGAAATATGTGGGTTCTCCAAGGCATATAGAGATTCAGTTGCTGGGCGACCAGCATGGCAACTATGTCTATCTGTTCGAGCGGGAATGCTCCATTCAACGCCGTCACCAGAAGCTGATCGAGGAAGCACCCTCGAGCTGTCTGACCCCGGACATCCGGAAAGCCATGGGTGAAAGCGCTGTAGCCGTTGCAAAAAGCTGTAAATACTACGGTGCAGGGACCGTTGAATTCCTCGTGGATGAGCATTTGAATTTTTACTTTCTCGAGATGAACACGAGGTTGCAGGTGGAACACTGTGTGACCGAGATGATCACCGGGATTGACCTTGTGCGGGAGCAGATCCGTGTTGCACGCGGTGAGCAACTGGGATATGGCCAGGAGGCACTGCAAATGAACGGTCATGCATTAGAGCTGCGGGTTTGTGCTGAGGATCCACTGAATAATTTCCTCCCTGACACCGGAAAGCTGGAGATGTACCAGCCGCCCAAAGGACCTGGAGTTCGCGTGGACGATGGCTTCGAAGAAGGACAGGAGGTACCCATTTTCTATGATTCCATGCTCGCCAAACTGGTAGTTCATGCAGCGACGAGAGATCAGGCGATTGAGCGACTCTGCAGGGCAGTAGATGAATATTACATTAAGGGGATCAAGACAACTCTCGAGTTTGGAAAGTGGGCTGTTCGTACGGATGCCTTCCGTAGCGGCAATTTTGATACGAAGTTTATTGAGAAATATTTCAAACCCGAGCTGCTCGATAACAGTGATGAAGAGACCGGTGAAGTGGCAGCACTGCTAACGGCCTTCACCTGGCAAAACAAGCAAGCCTCCAGGACTACCCTCGCCGGTAGCACCAACGGTCATGCCGGCAACTGGAAGCTGAGGAGAAAACTGAGTTAGTAGATAGTGGCTAGTAGCTAGTGGCTAGTATCCATATGAACTTGAAGGCTGTTTCGATTGAGACAGCCTTTTTTCGTTGAGCACATCCATTAAAAAAACAGTTTAGATTCTGAACATATCTAAATTATCCAACCGTTCTGTTTATGATCCAGTCTTTTTAGGAGTACCTCATAAAAAACACATCATGAAAAATCTACTCACCCTATGCTGCATACTGTTTTCCTTCCAGTTTGCATCGGCGCAGTGTACAGCATCCTTCACCTGGACCGTTGATCCTAATAACTCGATGACATTAATAGTCACCAACACTTCTACCTACACATCCATTCCCGGATCGACGCCGACGGTGGCGGTTAACTGGGGCGATGGGCCCTGGTCTTTTAGCCATTTTCCTCCGGGAGTCAATACAGTATCACACACCTATACCAGCACAGGACCTTTCAATGTCAACCTGCACATAAACTATTACGATAGCCTAAACAGCACTCCTTATTGCCATGATTCCATATCTCATATGATCACACTTGTCCAGTCGCCTTGCCATACGGTCATCAACACATCGAACAATGGACCCGGCAGCTACAACTTTGCGGCTAACAACCTGGGAGGCGGCACTAATCTGACATATTCGTGGGACTTTGGAGATGGACAAACTGCCGTTGGTCCGAATGTCAGTCACACCTACCAGAACAGCGGTAATTATACCGTGACGCTGACAACAACAGGAAATGGCTGTTCCTTCACATCAACGACCTTGCTCAGTCCAAACCTTCCGAACTGCAGCCAGTATAGCGCTTCCATCTCTGCAAGCGTCTCGGGGGGTCTTGTATATTTTACCAATACATCTCCAAATATCAATATTCCGGGACTCAGTATTGTAAAAGAATCTTACTGGGATCTGGGAGATGGCTCGAGTTCAACTTCCTCTTCGCCTGGTCATGGTTATTCAAGCCCAGGCACATATAATATCATGCTCATCAATAAGTGGAAGGAGGTGAATAGCCAGATTGTATACTGCATCGATACCGCCTATACTACAGTTACAACCACTGTACCACATTATTATGAAGTTTCGGGCGCCGTTGTCTATGATTCCTCTGCATTTGGAAACCTTAGCTTCAGAATCTGGCTGATCAATCATGATTCGGCTACAAACACACTGACAGCAATAGACTCTATTACGCAAAACTGTTCCGGAAGTTGTATTTATACTTTTAGCGACGTACCTCCAGGAGTCTACCGCACCAAAGCTGCATTGCTGAATGGATCACCCGGCCTTCCTGGTTTGGTGCCTACCTATCACGATTCGAGCCTTTACTGGCATAGCGCTACGCTTATTAATCACTTTGGAGGAAGCTCGTTATACCGTATGATCTACATGAAATCCGGCATCTACACTACCGGACCTGGTTTTGTAGGAGGTAATATCAGTCAGGGTGCTAATAAAGGCACTACAGGTGGTGTCGCTAACCTTTTAGTCCTACTGAGAGATGACAATGATCAGTTCGTTCGCTTTACATATACTGACGCTAACGGTGATTATAGCTTCCCAAATTTACCGTTTGGAGACTATACAGTGTATCCTGAATTGATGAACTGGACAACTACTCCTTCTTCCGTCTTCAGCCTGAACAGCTCCGGTATGACTATCACGGCCCTAGACTTCAAAAAGACTCCTACAGAGATCAAACCAGTGACACTTGGAATAGCATCCCTACCTGAAGCGAAACTCTTCAGCATCTTTCCGAATCCTGTAACGGATAAGATGACCATTAACTGGACTGCTGACAATGGGACTGCAGAAATCGAACTGGTAGACCTGATGGGAAGGACCGTACACCGTCAGTCTTCCGGTATGGGAAAATCAGTCAATATTAGCCTGGAGCACCTGAATGCCGGCGTGTATGTAGTCATAGTGATTACCAACAACCAGTTGCATGCAGAAAGGATCGTGTTGCAATAGTAAATTGTGAAATATAAAGAAGGCTGCCCCGATGTTGCAGCCTTCTTTGTGAATAGTATCACTCAACAAAAGCCCTATTTCCTGCTCGACTTTATGGTTGCTACAAATTCATCAGCATACCGTTCGAGGGCTTGGGCAGCAGCCGTTTTGTACTGAGCCTTGGTAGTTTCGATGACGATGGGTGTGGCCTTGAAGTCCTTTCCAAAAGTGAAAATGGGTTTTTTCAGCACTTTCTTTTCAGGATCCTGACTCACGGCTGTGGCGAAACTGGTGCCTGAGGGGATATCCGCTGCTACGAACATCTGATCCACCTGAACTTTCTCATTGCAGAACATGGCAGTTCCGAGGTTAGATTTGATCTTCAGATTTGGCCCTGCCTGAGCATTAAACCTGAAGTTCTTTGTCCTGGTAATCTCAGTCATACCCACACCGGCGGAACGATGACTTTCTCCGGTCCGTACATCACCGTCAAGAACGATATCGGCAAAGTCGACGACCACATGCAGATACAGCGCCGGTGCGTCAACATCTTCCGAAAACTTACCTGCACGCTTCGCCTTACCGAAGGCAAAGCCGGGATTGATGCCCCCGAAGGGATTAAAATTATAAAGCGTATGTCCGCTATTGGCATTTGACTGCTACCCAGGCCTGACCCGCCTGGTGTTTGATCTCGACACCTTCAGCGGGTAGCGCCTCACCATCTCTGGTGTAAAAATCCGCTGTTGCCACCTTAGCCCATTCTACAGTTTGTATTCCATTATCCTGCAGCTTTTTGTTCAGATAGGTGTAGAAACCAGTGGCCAGTTCCTGGTAATCACTTGCTGTAAGGTCGCCATCAGTCGTTTCAAGATAGGCGGTCAGTCGCCCGGAAACACTGCTGCCGCCGGACTTCCTGCTACCGAAGGCACCACGTTCATTCTTCATGAATTCATGCGTCGTTGCATGTTTAAAGTACACTGTTGCCTGCGCCACAGCTACTTTATCAAGTTTTGGTACAACTACCTTCTTACCCATGGCACCACCGCCCACAAGGTTGATAGACTGAGCATTAGTACTTAATGCAGAAAGGAGCAGAAGCCCCGTGAACATTGCGTTTTTCATATAAAAACGTTTTCAGAAAAGTAGATCGGGCACGAACACCGAAAAATCCGTGGCAGCACTCATTTAATCCTACCTGAAAACACTGGTAGTTTCTTTAAAAGATGAGGTCTGGACGCTGATGAGCTGGCATAATTTTAGAAAACATTAACTGCTATGAGAACTACATCCCTTCCCCTGGTCGGTTTGAAGACATCGCGAAACTGCAGCCTGCGCATACTGATCATCGCATTAATGTTTCTGGCGCCCGGACAAGCATTTTCCCAGGTAGATACAGCTATCGCTGATCAGCATCTGTCGGAGACACTGGATTCCATTGTGCGTACTGACAAAGACGTCCAGCCACAGCTATACCGTATGAACTACTGGATTAGTGGCGGGCTGGCCCTGGCTTCTACAGCAGCTAATATATGGGCGATTCCAAATGTCATAAAGGCTAAACCAGAGCTGACTGATGCTGAACTGGCTTCCCTCAACCCGGATAAACACAGAGGTTTTGACCAGTGGGCTTTGAAACTGGACCCCACTAAACGAGATCAGAACTACGATTATTCTGATTATATGCTCCCTGTGATCATTGCAGCGACCGGCAGTCTGGCACTGGACAAGAAAATACGACGCGACTGGCTTCGGCTGCTGGTAATGTACTGGGAGACCCATGCCGTCACCTTCAACATGTATAACTTCAGCTTCTTTGGCCCTGCCTTTCAGAATAAAGTAAGGCCTGTGTCCTATTATACCCATTTTGATGACGAATTTCGCCGCAGAGGCAACCACCGTAATTCATTTTATAGCGGCCACACTGCATCCGCTGCTGCTGCGAGCTTCTTTATGGCGAAGGTATATACCGACTACCACCCTGAACTAGGGAATAAAAAGTACATTTTCTTCGGTCTGGCTACCATCCCCCCCTTAGTGGAGGGCTACCTCAGAATGAAAGCGCTGGCTCATTTTCCTTCGGATGTAATCGTGGGACTGATCATAGGTGCTACCTGCGGCATCGTGGTTCCGGAACTACACCGGTATAAAAGACAAGGCGTTAAGCTCGGTGTGACCGCTACACCTGTGGGACCGGGCATTAGTCTGACCTGGCAGCCCCGGGACAGGAAATTGAATTGATACAAGAAAGTTCTGAACCTGTTCCTATTTTTAGGGAATGAAATTACGATTGCTGCTTGCTGTATGCTGCATTACACAGATTGTCCCTGCCATCGCTCAGAATCCACGGAACGTTACTGATAGTGTCGTCTTCAGAAATATCTCCGACGAGATCATGCTGCGCGGGCATAGCTATGAAGATCTGCGTGACCTGTGTAAAAATATTGGTCACCGGCTGAGTGGATCTGAGGCGGCAGCAAAAGCAGTGGACTGGGCGGCAGAGAAATTCAGGGAAGCGGGAGCAGACACTGTCTGGCTTCAGCCTGTGGAAGTTCCGCATTGGGTGCGGGGAGCTGAATCTTTGCAACTACAGTATCAAGGAGGAGATTTACACGATGTACCGATGCTCTCACTCGGTAATACTGTTGGTACTGAGGGAAAAGACCTGGAAGCTGAAGTGATCCTTGCCAATAACTTTGAGGAGTTTGCACTTATCACGCCTGCACAGGTGAAAGGGAAGATCGTGTTTTTCAATTTTGCCTTCCCCCAGGATGTAATCAACACCTTCGACGGATATGGCATTGCCGGCCCTTATCGCTGGACGGGCCCTAACCTGGCCTCAGCGAAAGGAGCCGTCGGCGTGATCATCCGGTCTGTTTCCACGGGGCTGGACGATGTGCCGCATACCGGATCTTTACGATATGCAGATACTGTCCGTCCGATACCAGCCGTTGCTATTGGCAATACGACCGCGGACGCACTGGCAAAGGCCATACAGAAAGGAGCGGTAAGGGCTATCTTGAACTCCAATTGCAGGATGATGGAACCGGTGCTTTCCTATAATGTCATTGCAGAGATTCGCGGAAGAAGCCATCCGGAAGAAATAGTAGTTGCGGGTGCGCATCTGGATAGCTGGGATGTAGGCGACGGGGCCCACGATGACGGAGCAGGGTGTGTACAGGTCATTGAGATCATCCGAACACTGAAAGCCCTCCGGCTCCAGCCCGAACGAACCGTCAGGGCCGTATTGTTCATGAACGAAGAAAACGGATTAAAAGGAGGACTCGCCTACAACGATTCTGCGGTAGCGGGAAATGAAAAACATGTACTGGCACTGGAAAGCGATGCCGGCGGGTTTTCTCCAAGAGGCATCGGCCTTGTGATGGGGCCGCAACAGAGAAAGAAGATCCAGTCATTCAGATCGCTGTTCCTCCCCTACGGTGTCTATGATTTTGAACAGGAAGAAGGCGGAGCGGATATTTCCCCCCTTAGAAGAAGAGGCATTCCGGTTTCGGGCCTGATACCAGATCCGCAGCGGTATTTTGACCTTCACCATACACCTGCAGATGTATTTGAGGCTGTGAACCATCGTGAACTGAAGCTGGGAGCTGTTGTAATGACGCAATTCATTTACCTCGTGGCAGAAAAAGGGCTCGATTAGTGGAGCGGGATCAGCAGCCAACTGTCTGGAAGCGGCTTCTTAAGAAGCCTGCGGCGCTGATAGCGCTCTGTTTCATACTGCTGATCACTTTGATCGCCATATTCGCCTACCAGATTGCACCAGACAGTACACCCTCGGGCAACCGGATGATCATAGAGCTGGCGGCCCGGAAACCCGGATTCACCAAAGATCTGCTATACGTTCCAAGAACTGTCCGGCAGGAGCAGCGTAGCGGATTGACTAATTTCCTTACAGGCACGCCGAGTGATTTGAGTGCCGTACCCATCAACGGATTCCGGTTTGAAGGAGACAGCCTGATCGTGCGTCATTACATCGACGATGAATTAGAGGATACAATAGCCTACCACATCGCCGGTATTTACCAGGGACCTGTCACTCAGGACGCGGAGCAGATGAAGCGACACCTCGTTGATGAGCAGATCCGGCAAACTACTTTCCTTCTTGGTACAGACCGGTATGGGAGAGACATCCTTTCCAGGCTGATCATTGGTGCCAGGGTAAGTATAGCGGTGGGGTTCATAGCTGTCTTCCTTTCGATCACGATAGGCATCGTACTCGGGGCGCTGGCTGGCTACTTTGGGGGCCTCATCGACAACCTCGTGATGTGGGTGATCAACATCTTGTGGGCCATCCCTACCCTGTTGCTGGTATTCGCTATCACACTTACCATAGGAAAGGGATTCCTGCAAATCTTTGTAGCCATCGGGCTGACCATGTGGGTGAGTGCTGCGCGACTGATCAGGGGGCAGGTGATGGTATTGCGTGAAATGGAGTATATCACCGCTGCAAGAGCGCTGGGTGTTTCCGACCTGAGGATCATTTTCCGGCATATCCTACCCAATATCGCGGGACCGATCATGGTAGTGGCTGCGAGTAATTTCGCCACTGCTATACTGGTTGAAGCGGGTCTTAGCTTTCTGGGCATTGGCGTGCAGCCGCCGCAGCCCTCCTGGGGATTGATGATCAAGGAACATTATAATTTCCTGCTCACGAACAGGCCCCTGCTGGCATTGATCCCCGGCATCGCCATCATGCTTCTGGTGTATGCCTTCAACCTGCTTGGAAACGGGCTGAGGGATGTTCTGGATGTGCGGGACTAGCGGAGTTTCTGAACCAGCCAGATGATCAGGCTGATGACGATACTGAACAGGATCATGGTCGTGATAGGCATATAAAAACTGAAGTTCTCCCGTTCTATCCTTATATCGCCGGGTAGTCTGCCCAGGAACCGGAGCTTATCACCAAACAGCCAGATAATGAAACCGGTGACGACAATCACAATTCCTATGACAATGATCCCTTTTCCGAGGCGTTCCATTTCGTAAATTTACAGGGTATCATTTTTAAGTAAAGAAGAGGCGAGACCTCTTTTTTTACGATTTCAAAAAGTAAACCAAAACAAATATTATGAATCAGATCGGACTGAATGAGCAACATTCAAAGGACCTTGCTGACAAGCTGAATGTATTGCTGGCGAACTACCAGCTGTTCTACATTAATGTCAGGGGTTATCACTGGAATATTAAAGGTGAGAAGTTCTTTGAGTTGCATGCAAAATTTGAAGAGTTATATAACGATGCGGTGCTGAAAATCGATGAGATTGCCGAGCGGATCAAGACGCTGGGCCAGACACCGCTTCATACATACACTGAATATCTCAGCCACTCATCCATAAAGGAAACCCCTAAAGTTACTGCAGGAAACGATGCTGTAAAACATATCCTTGATGCGCTTAAGCAACTGCTGGTGCTGGAAAGGGAAATTCTGGAACTTTCCTCTGAAGCAAATGATGAGGGGACTAATGCGCTGGTTTCAGACTATATCCGTGAGCAGGAGAAAATGGTATGGATGTATAACGCGTACCTTTCCTAGAACTCCCGGATATTAACTGACCTGGTTTTGCAGATGTGGAACCAGGTCAGTATTCTGATACCGGGCCTTGACCAATTATCTTACTCCTGGCTCATCGCCGGGAATTCTGCCACCAGGTCCCTCAGCACTTTCGTCATCATCCATTGTACGGTGTCCTTCTCCGGACCGGAACTGTTCCTGCATACTACCTTCTTTCCCGAGATCACCCTTGTCTTTGAACTGACCTGAATTCAGCGGTGTGCCGGACTGATCTCCGGCTTCTTCGGGAAGTGGAGATTTCCTAAAGACATTGTTGGTTCCGGTTTCCGGGTTGTTTTCCTTTGATGCTTTCTTTTCTTCTTTCATGATCCGGTATGTTTGAGATTGAAAAAAGGCTACCGGACGGTAACCTTTTCTTAACGACACTTTTAGAGAATATTCCCTGAGCGGGTGCTACCATCCGGGTTTGTTCTGTCACCTGAGGACCGGAAACCGGTGCTACCTGATGAGGAGTCACGATTGACCCGGATACGGTTTTCCACCTGTGTAACGCCGGGAATGGATTCAGCGATATCTTCAGCACGCCTTTTGGCGAATCTGTCGGAGACCTGGCCGGTGAGCACAACCTCAGAATTATTCACCTTGACTTCGATATCGGACGCATCTACCCAGGAATCATCGTAGAGCCTGTCATTAAGATCTTCCTCGATGCGGGAGTCAGTTCGTTTATAGCCTTTGGGGCCCTTACCCCTGTGCTGATCGTACCAATGATCCATACGCCTGCGGTGTTCTGCATCTCTGTCTCCAAACCAGGAAGCTACTTCGTCCCCTGCCCGGTCGAACCAGTCGCGGTTGTCACGTCTCCAGGCTTCTTCATAGTTCTTGTCATACCGGCCACTGAAGCTGCTGTAATTTCGTTCGTCCGGATTTCCGTAAGCCCAGCCGGAGCCGCGGCGGTTGGTATTACCTGAACCGAATTCACCCTGGTAGGAACGTCGACCATAGTGGCCATACTCGCCACCGAAATTACTGCCGTAGCCACCCTGGTTGTAGGCATAATTACTGCGCACACCGAATCCACGAGGTTCCTGTCCGTCGCGATCATAGCCGGCGTTCTGGTTTCTGTAGTCCATATTACCATAGTCACCTGCCGTACGGCCGTAGCCGCGGCGGTTCACACCGAAGTCATAATCGTGGTCATAATTACTTCCGCTGAAATTCCTTGAACCGGCGCCTTCCTCCCAGTCGCTGTACTGATCCTGCGGATTTCGATGATCGGGTCTGTTCTGCCGGTAATTCTCTTCTGTTGCGCCGTAGCTGCTATAGCCCCGGTCGAGATCACCGCCATGGCCGCTATGGGGGTGATCGGAGTAGCTGCCGCGACGATAGTAATTGTCAGAAGTGTATTCTGAAGGGCGGTCTTCCCTTCTTCTGTTTCGCATGTTGTCTGCCATAGTGAGGATTTTATTATTTAAGACTCGCCAAACTGCAACAAAACTATGCCCGGCCGGTGCGCTGTTGACGGCACTACAAAAGCCTGAAATCCAGCAGTTCCTCGGGATAAGCTTGTGCTGGCATGGAGTTTAAGGTATGGCGGACAGAACTATATGTGTAACCAAAACAACTAACCATGAAAAAAATCATTGTATTAGCATCTGCCCTGGCGATCTTTTCAGCCTGTAATGAGCAGACAGAAACAGAGATGACTACAGAAGACACCAGTTTCCGTACGGCACCTGTTACGACGGAGGCCTATTCCCCTGGAGAGGGCGATGTGACCTATCGTGAAAACAGAGTACAGGTTTGGCGTGGTGGGGCCTGGGAGGACACAGATGAAGAAGTACGCATGGATAATGGCGTTGTGATCACGAGAGAAGGACGAGCGGTGCGTGACGGACGAGAAATCGAATTGGAGGATGGAGCTGTAGTGAGTCGGGACGGTGATGTCTTTGATCGTACGGGACGAGCGCTGGAGAATGCCTGGGAATCAACCAAGGAAGCGGGGAAAGACGCAGGGCGTGCGATAGGAGATGCGGCGCAAAAGGCCGGGAGAAAGATTGAAGGTGCGGTAGATGACACGCCGAACGACTAGAAGCACAATCTTATTGCAAGTCATCATTGCAAGCCTTGATACTGAGGCGCAAAAACAATTAATCGAATCCCGGGGTGTAACGCTTCGGGGTTTGATATGAAAGGAAGACATTCTGCAATCTCAGATCAGGAAAGATAAGCCCTGCGACCGAAAACGGCAGCAGGGCTTTATTCAACACAAAAAACCAGTCTTTATTACTCGACAATGAACTGTCCGTTCATCATACCATAGTGGCCGGGGAAAGAACAGAGGAACGTGTAGGTTCCTTTGGGAGGTGTAACAAACTCAATTGTTGTAGACTCTCCACCACCGATCATGGGAGTAGAAACGATAACATCGCCAATGACTTCATAGGGAACATCGAAATCGGGTGCCTGTGCCTTTGCTGCACCCTGACCGAAGGTTTGAAGGTCGACGCCCTGGTTTAGCAGAACGAAGTTGTGCCCCATGGCATCTTTGGGCATGGTACCATTGTGCTTCAGCGTGAGTTTCACATTCTGACCTTCCTTAACACGGATTTCAGTCTTGTCGTACTTCATATTGTCATCAGACTGAAGCAGGATTTCAACTGTTTCACCAGTGGGTTTTACACCTGCCTCCTGTGTGGCGGGTGAACTGGAAGCCGCCTGCTGCGAGGCGGTATCACCACCACAGGAAGCTAAAAATGCACCAAGCATGAGCGTCAAAACACCATTTCTCAGATTCATTACTAAAGGATTTGATTATGAGACGCAAAGGTACCCATTAAAACCTAATCGGGAACATGACGAAAGTCAGGAATGAAGTCAGTGTTCTGTCACAAAAGGAAGCAAAAAAGAGAAAGCAGATACTGCTGAAAAAAAAGAGACAAATACCGTGATTTGTCTCTTTTTTAGTGCGGCAGAGGAGATTCGAACTCCCATGCCCTTTAACAGGCGCTACCACCTCAAAGTAGTGCGTCTACCAGTTTCGCCACCGCCGCATTCCCGTGAAGGGATGCAAAAGTAAGATAGAATTCGGAATTAGCAAATTCAGTCGCTGGTCATCAGCGGGAATTGATTCGTTCTGGTTCGGCGTTGTTTGCGATTCCGTAACCTCGTAACAATCGGATCGGGCAGTTTTGTGTTTATCTCAGGGTTCTGTTTCTGTTCATCTTCTCAGGAGGATCCGGAAAGTCGTTCCCTTGCCGGGTTCGGAGTGTTTGACGTAAAGTGAGCCGTGATGGTAGGTCTCGATGATTCTTTTGGCGAGTGACAGACCGAGCCCCCACCCTCTTTTTTTCGTTGTAAAGCCGGGTGTGAACACCTTTTTGACATGGTGTTTGGCAATGCCCTTTCCCGAGTCAGTAACATCGATCCAGACCTGGTGTGGATGGTTGGTGACCTTTACCTGAATGAGACCTTTCCCGTCGAGGGCATCCAGGGCATTCCTCAGCAGATTTTCCAGAACCCAGTCGAACAGCGGTCCTGAGATGTAGGCTAAGACCTCCTGGCTATTCGTCCCGAGCTCAAAAAGCACTTTGCTGGGGGCCCTTCTTTCCATATAACGGACCATATCGGTGACCCGGACCATCACATTTTCCTCTTCAAGTTGCGGCTCGCTGCCCACCTTACTGAATCGATCCGCCACGAGCTTCAGACGATCGAGATCCTTCTTCATTTCAATGACCGCCTCATCATTGCCCTTCTGTTCTTTAAGTAGTTCCAGCCAGGCCTCTATAGAGCTGAGAGGTGTTCCCAACTGGTGGGCTGTTTCCTTTGAAAGACCTACCCAAACCTGATTCTGCAGGGAGCGGTGTACGGTAGTAATTGCAATCAGGACAACGGTAAGGAAGAGAAAAATGATCGCGAGTTGTACGTAAGGATAGTAGCGAAGCTGTGTGAGTAGATAAGATTGACCGTAATAGATATAATTCTTTCCGATGCCGAAGTCAGCAGTGATCGGCTGGTGCATCCTCCTGAACTCGCTGAGTTTTCGCTGGAGATGGACCTCAAAGTTCCTTACCCGGTTTGTATCGATATTCTTGCTATCAATAATATCCCCGGCGTCATTTGTGATGATCAGGGGAATCGTCGTATTCTCTGAGACAAAAGTTTGTGCGAACGTCAGCTCATCGTCGTTAGTAGCCGTGGCGAGTGTCTTGAGACTCAGTGCCAGATGCTCAACCTTTTTCCTTTCTTCCTGTGCCAGCTTATGTGCTAACTGATTGGTGTAGTACAGAGAGGCCACGACAATGGAAAGCGCTGCCAGCACCAGATATGTTTTCCAGTTAAAGTATTGCCGCATGATTGCTTCCCGTTAAACGAAGACAAGGTAAATAATATTGTGATTTTGAAGGAAGAACTACTATTTTTGTCCGCGGAAATCTGACTCCTTCATGGACACTAAACACAACAACGAGGAAATCCTTCTTGATAATCCAGCGGACATTGAGTTGAATAAGCCAACCAAATCCCGCTTCTTATTCCTTTTGTTCTTCTTTAGCCTGTTTATATTTTCATGGGCGGGTTGCTACACACTGTGGACGCATAGCTACGAAAGCAATGAGTCGCCGGATGTACCAAAGAGCAGCCTTTACTCTCCTGAATACAAATAAACTCCTGCTCCCGTGCGATGATTCAATGTGAGCATGAAACAGCCGTCGTCATTCTTAGCTATAACGGCAGGAAATGGCACGAGTTGTTTCTACCATTGATCGTTGCTGAAGCTTCGTCTGGCTATGATGTTATTGTAGCGGACAATGCCTCTACAGATGATACCTACACTTACCTTCAGGAGCATTTCCCATCAGTTAAGCTGGTAAGAATTGCTGTAAACAAGGGCTTTGCTAATGGGTATTACGAAGCACTGAAGCAGATCCAGGCGAAGTATTACCTATTACTGAGTGCCGATTTCGAGGTCACGCAGAACTGGTTCCCTCCACTATTGCAGGCGATGCAACGCTATGAGGGCCTTGCTGCCTGTCAGCCAAAAATCAGATACTGGAAACAAAGAGAACTTTTTGAATACGCCGGAGCAGCCGGTGGGTTCAAAGACCCCTATGGGTATCTGTTCTGCAGAGGGCGCGTATTCAACGATCTGGAGCACGATGAAGGGCAATACGATGATGATATCGAGACCTTCTGGGCTTCCGGCGGATGCCTGATGTTGCGGGCGGACCTGTATCATCAGCTGGGGGGGCTGGACCCGGACCTGTATGCCCATATGGAAGAAGTAGATCTTTGCTGGCGGTTGAAAAACCTGGGCTATAAGATCGGTGCTATAGGAGGTTCGACCGTTTACCATGTTGGCGGCAGTGTGATATCCTATGGAAGTCCGCAAAAGCTGTTTTACAATTTCCGGAACAGCCTTATACTTCTGCTCAAGAATGAGAAGGCGAACAGACTACTTTGGCTGCTACCTGTAAGGCTGGTACTGGACGGGATAGCAGGACTGCAAATGATGGCCAAAGGGCAGTTCCGAGAAACCTTTACGATCATCAGGGCCCACTTCAGCTTTTACGGCAGTCTTGGAAAATGGCTGCGGAAAAGGAGCGCTTGTCAGAAACAGATCAGCGTCCGCAACGAGGAAGGCGTTTATCCGCGAAGCATTATCTGGCAATACTTTGCCCTTGGCAGAAAAACCTTCTCCAGGCTGAAATACGAACCGAAGCGACTTATCTGAGTCGCCTACCGACTGAATCCGGTCATTCACCGATTATCCAGAGAGCAACACCTATAAAGGTGAGCTGATCTCCCGCGTGCTTATTAGTTTTACAGAAACCTTCAATCATGTCGCAACACCAGCCTGTTTCGAAACGACCTGCAGACAAATCGGTACTTGGATTTATCCTGCTCATACTGGGTGTTATCTTTTTATTGAAACAACTGGGCATCCTTAGTCTGTTTCACATCCACTCATTCTGGCCGGTGATACTGATCGCCATCGGTATCTATATTGGTATCCGGAATAAGTTTTCATCGAATGCTTCGTTCATTCTGATCGCTATTGGTGTTTTTAATCTGATCCCATCCTTTTCATTTGAGGTGGGGAATGAGACCGTGCATTCCCGCACCCTGGCTATTCCCTTCTTTCTTATGCTGATAGGCCTTTACATTATCCTTCAGGGAAGAAAGAAACATCCGTACCAATTTCGCGAAGGAGAATTCGCATCTGAGCCCTCTATTCGTGCTGATATACTTTTCGGAGGGCGAAAAGAGATCGTCACTTCGAAAGAATTTACTGGTGGGCGGGTCACTACGACATTCGGGGGATGTGAGATCAATCTGTTACAGGCGGACAGTGCGCAGGAGGAAATGCTGCTAGACCTTAGGGTAACTTTTGGAGGAGCCGTAGTGATCGTTCCTGCCCACTGGGAGGTGCGCAACCTGATTCAGCCGATACTTGGAAGTGTGGAGGACAAGCGGATGTTAAGAACACCTGATGCTGGTCAGCAGAGGAGAATACTAATTCTCGATGGCTCATGTTTTTGTAGTGGCATAGAAATCAAATCCTATTGATGCTTCCGATGCAAAATCGAAAGCCATCGCTTCTGTTGCTGCCCGTTGTACTGGCATTTATATTTTCATTGCTATTAGCCTGGGCGGGTAAGGGGCGAACGGAGATCCATTTAGATGCTGCGGTAAGCGGATTATTGCTGGGACTGATGGTCTGGGTTTGTATGAACCGGGTATTTCAATATCCGATCCGTGCGGGAATTATGACATTTGGGTTGATCATAGGGCTTGCCGGAGGGACGGTGGCTGTGGTATTAGACTATTATATTCTCAAGCTGGCGGTTTCTGAACAGCCGGAATTTCTGCAATGGCTTCGTCAAAGTCTGCCTACCCGGACTGTTGTTGCTCTTACTGTTACCAGCTGGATGACGACGCTGGCAGCAATGCAGCGTAAGAATGAAACCTTGGATGAGCAACTACAGCAGACCAGTGATGCTTCAACTTTGAAGCGGGATGCGGAACTGTTTAAGTTAAGGCAGCAATTGCAGCCCCATTTTCTCTACAACAGCCTTAATTCCATCAATGCCCTCATCATGACGGAGCCGGAAAAAGCGCAGGAGATGGTAGGGAAGCTATCAGATTTCCTTAGAAGTTCGGTTCGTCGTGAGGGTAAGGAATGGATAGAACTGGAGGAGGAACTGGCGTATATCTCATCCTATCTGGCTATTGAAGGTGTTCGATTTGAGGACCGGCTTACGGTAGACATCCGGAATGAGATCGAACATCCTGCCAGTCTCCCGCCCTTTCTGTTGCAGCCCATCATTGAGAATGCGATCAAGTTTGGACTGTATGGCAACACGGGAAAGGTGACCATTACCTTCCGCATCAGTCTGCAGGAGCGAAAACTTCTGTTTGAGGTGACAAATCCTGTTGATGAACAATCACGGCCACCTGCCGGGACTGGATTTGGGTTAGAAGCAGTGAGGAGAAGGCTTTATCTGCTGTTTGCGAGAATGGACCTATTGGAGACCCGCACAGAAAACGGTTTATTTACGACAACATTAAAAATCCCACAGCCTCATGTACAAAGTGATCCTGATCGATGATGAATCGCTTGCGCGGAAGCTCATTAAAAGCTATCTGCAGACACAGCCTGAGTTTGAAGTAGTCGCCGAATGTGCAGATGGCTTTGAGGGATTCAAAGCCATTCAGGAACACAGTCCAGACCTGATCTTTCTGGACGTACAGATGCCAAAGGTAAACGGCTTTGAAATGCTGGAGCTGCTGGACCAGGCACCGTCGGTTATCTTCACAACCGCATTTGACGACTATGCTTTGAAAGCTTTTGATGCGCATGCTGTGGATTACCTGCTGAAGCCTGTGACGGCAGAAAGATTCAGAAAGGCTATATCCCGGTGGAAGGAGCAGGCAGCGGCCGTGAAGCAGGCACCCTCATCAGCGTTTTTTGAAGAAGTTGGGAATCAGGGATATCAACAACGACTAGTGGTAAAAGATCAGGGAACGATCAGGATCATTCCTTCGCAGAACATCCATTATATCGAGGCCAGTGATGATTATATCAAGATTGTGAGCAGCGAAGGAAAGTTTTTAAAAAAAGCCACGCTCACTCAGACCGAAAAGCTACTGGATCCGAAACAATTTGTGAGAGTACACCGGTCCTATCTCATTCCTGTGAGTCAGCTCCTGAAAATTGAGCCTTATGAAAAGGAAAGCCATGTTGCGAGGCTACAGTGCGGGGTGAACATAACAGTCAGCAAATCAGGACTTAGCAGACTAAAGCAGGTATTAGGCTGGTAATACATGACCTGATTTTTCTGTAATCATCTCCGAAAAACAGAAATAACCGTATTTTGTAGGGCCAGGTATGAACGTAGTGATTAATGAAGAACTCGCGCGAGCGGTTTACGAAGCCAACTACAAGGATGTTTGTAGTTTTGAACTATTCCTGAACCGGATGAAAAACGGTTTTGACCTTTTAAGAAAGAACCAGGAAATAAAAGAAAGCAAGAAAAAGCCCTTCTTTGAGAGAGAACAACTTGTAGAGATCAAGATGGCACTTCAATATAATCAGGCAAGACTGATCCAGTTATTGAAAGAGACTGAAAACGAGTAAAACCCCGAGCAATATATACGTCCGGTATAAGCGTAAAAAAAAGAGGCGGTGCCTCTTTCTTTTTATTTTGTTACGGTTTGATATTAATCGTTTGACGAATCTTCTTCTGAGGGTTTTGTCCTTTTAATGATCAGATACCGGATCAACAGATAGCCTCCGAAAGAGCAGACCACCATCAGTATCTCCGGTATCAGCAAGTTGTGCTGTGCGATCTGCCGCAACAAGACATCCTGATCCGGTGGTTGCTGTGTCATCAGGTCGCGGAGGATAGGATCACTATACGCCATAATCCCGATAACAATGAAGGCTCCGATTAACCAGGCAACGAAGATGGCGATGAAGGTGAGCAAAGCCCAGAAGCCTCCGTTAAGACCACCTAGTCTTGCGCGGATAAAATTCCGGAAGCATCCCCATACGATTACGAAAAGGACGCCCATTAAACTGACTTCATGAATTCGGTGATGCTTTCCATCATATGATCGATCTGAGGCTGATTGAGACCGTGGTGACAAGCGATTAACATACCTCCTTTCATTACCTTGTCGGCTTCAGGATATCCACCCGGAGCTGCCTTATGTGGCTGGTGCTTAAAGCCAGGCTGACGAAGAATATTACCAGTGAACACCGTCCTCGTCATGATACTTCTTTTCTCCAGGAATATCTGCAGATCGCGGCGCAGGAAAGGGGCATTTTCACGCACAGTTACTGCAAAGGCGAGCCATCCGGTACGGGAGTCTGGCAATTGCTTCGGAAGGATGAAGAACTCTTCATACTGTTCGAAGAAACTTCTCAATGTTTGGTAATTCCGGGTGCGTTCATCGATATTGAAACCGAGCTTATCCAGTTGGACCAGGCCGAAAGCTGCACCCATTTCTGAGGGTTCGATGTTATAGCCAGGTTCTTCGAATACGAACTTAGCGTCGTAAGGGATGCCATCGATTTCAACGTTGAAGCGGTTTTCTATCTTTTCGGACTCGACAAAAAGAGAAGAACTACGCCCCCAACTTCTGAGTAGTCGTCCGCGATCATAGAAAGCTTCTGAATTGACGCAGAGCATGCCGCCGTTACCTCCGCAGTTGATGACGTGGGAGCCATAGAAGCTGGTCGCGCTCATATCCGTAAACCTTCCGGAGGACTTTCCATTGATTTCAGCGCCGAGTGTATCGCAGGAATCTTCCAACACGAAGAGATTGTGTTTATCAGCGATTTCACGAAGCACCTTCCAGTCAGGAAGATTACCGATAAGATTTGGAATGATCATCGCCCTGGTTTTGGGTGTGATCATTGCTTCCACCTTATTGACGTCGATATTGTAAGTTCCCTCTTCGACATCTACGAAAGCGGGAACCCAGCCTTTCTTGACCTGTGGTGCTACAGTTGTTGAAAAAGTAAGAGCTGGAGTGATAATTTCGGAGCCAGCTTCGAAGTTGAGCAGGTCAGCAGCAAGATACAGAGCTGAGGATCCGCTGTTGACCATAATGCCATACTTTTTATCGTACAGAGCGGCCACTCTTTCTTCCATGGTACGTACATGCCTGCCCATTTGGGTGGAAGTACGAAGCACATTTACTACTGCGGCGATCTCTTCTTCGCCATGTACAGTTGTACCGTATGGTACCTTGATGTAATCTGTCTGTATCATCTGAAAATGATTGAATTGCAAAACTTGCTGTCGGGATGCAATATAAGGAGTAAACCGATTGGAACCACAGTCAGAGCCTGAAACGGCGCTACTATTGAAAGAAACGCCCGGGGTTAAACTTCCCGGGCGTTTCAGACTAAAAATTATTCACCAATTACCTCTTCTCCAAGCTTCAGGCCATAATAGTGCATCCCGCTTTTACCTGGATAGACACCCGCAATATGTGCTGTTTCCGAACCGGACAGAATCTGCTGAACCTCGTCGGGCGATTTCACCTTCTTATTATTGATGGAAAGGATGATGAAGCCCTTCTGCATATTGGTCTGGGAAGAAATGATACCCGGCTTTATATCGGTCACTACTACGCCGCTGCTGTATCCCAGACGTTTCATTTCCTCGGCTTTGAGAGGGCGAAGCGTGGCACCGAGCAGCAGGCCTGTCTTATTCTTCAGGATCTCGGTAGTGCCTTCGCGGTTCTTCAGTTCTACAGAAGTATTGTACGTCCTATCGCCGCGGCGATAGGAGATGCTGATATGATCGCCGGGTTTGTAGCGGGCAACCTGTTCCAGCATTTCCGGTTCGGTGGAAACCGGAACTCCGTTAATAGCAGTGATATAGTCGCCCTTCCGGATGCCGGCAGCTTTCGCTCCCCCACTCTCGCTTACGCCATTTACATAGACACCCTCGGCGCGATCCAGGCCCAGTTCTCTGATTACCTCAGGCGTCAGCATACGAGGGTCGAGGTATTCGATGCCGATGTAGGGCCGCTGGTAGGAACCATAAGTCATCAGATCGTTGACAACTTTGCGGACAATATTCGCGGGGATGGCGTAAGAATAGCCTGCATAGGAGCCTGTAGGAGAAGCAATTGCGGAATTGATCCCGATAAGCTGTCCGCTGGTGTTGACGAGGGCCCCACCGCTATTACCGGGATTTACGGCTGCGTCGGTCTGAATGAACGACTCAATAGCGTTGACAGACTGCGTTCTGTTGATGCCGATAGCGCGGCTTTTGGCGCTGACGATCCCTGCGGTTACCGTTGCGTCCAGTGTAAGAGGATAACCTACAGCGAGTACCCACTGCCCTAATTTGACGTCATCCGAGTTTCCGAAATCCATGTATGGCAGATCCTTCTCTTTCACCTTGAGAACAGCGATATCCGTAGAAGCATCCTTTCCTACGACCTCTGCTACAGTCGTATAACGGTCGTTAAACGTTACTGTCACCTCATCGGCATTAGAGATGACGTGATAGTTGGTCACGATATAGCCGTCGGGTGAAATGACCACTCCCGACCCTGAGCCCTTTTGCGGGGGCATATAATACTGGCGCCTTCCGAAAAGACTTCCGAAGAAATCGTCATTAAAAAACGGATCCTGTGCGACTACCGTTCGGGCCTTTCTCTCTGTTTTGATGTGAACTACGGCCTGAACGGAAGCCTCAGCTGCGGCCTCAAAGCCCGGAGGGGCAGTCGTTCGGATGAGATCAGAATTTGTGAAACTGGCATAATTGACAGGAGGTTGCAGATTGGGACTAAAGCCAGGTACCTGGTCCTGGAACTGCAACACCGTAAAAACAGTCAGCACTGAGGTAAGTGCTGCGGTGATGATAACAGGAATGAATCTTCGTCTCATAATAAATTTCGTCTGGTTCTTCAAATTTATTCAGACAAAATTTACTATTTCGTTAAAACCTATAGATGGTGTAGGAAGAGAGCGTTATAAGGGAGCCATCCCCGGGTTAGCATTGAGTCACCATAGAGTCATTCCTCTGTAGCTCCTCTGTAGTTCCTCTGTAGCTCCTCTGTACCTCTAACCTGCTTTATTGAATTTTCCAGTCAACGACCTGATTCACCCACTCTTCTCTGAAAGGGGTAACTACCTTGATATAATTATCTGTGAAGCCTTCAATCATACCGTTCTTATTAGCGCTCTCGAATAATACTGGCCGGGTTTGGCCAGTTTGTTGAGCAGTGAAGTACTGCATTTTCTGGTAGGACAATTGTCGAAGCTGCTTATTTCTCTCGTGTCTGATATTCATTGGAACGGAGGGTTCAATAGACAGCGCTAACGTATCCGCTCTTTCTGAATAGGTAAATACATGAAAATAGGAAACATCCAGATCATGAAGGAACTGGAAAGTTTCTCTGAAATCATCATCTGATTCTGAGGGGAAACCAACGATAACATCTACACCGATGCAGCAGTGAGGCATCAGCCGTTTGATGCTGGCCACCCTTTCGGCATACAGTTCCCTCATGTATCTTCTCCGCATGAGGCCCAGGACGCGATTGCTTCCCGACTGAAGCGGGATATGGAAATGGGGCATAAACCGTTCAGAATCAGCAACAAAGTTGATAATCTCCTCGGAAAGAAGATTTGGTTCTATGGAGGAAATCCGGAATCGGTCGACACTACTCTTACGATCGAGTGCCCGGATCAAATCGTAGAAATTCTCCTGACGTCTTTTTCCTCCTTCATTACCCTTTCCAAAATCGCCGAGGTTGATGCCGGTTAATACGATTTCCCTGGTTCCGGAAGCGGCCAGTTCCTCCACATTCCGGAGTACGCCTTCGATACTGTCGCTTCGGCTATGTCCCCTCGCGAGTGGAATGGTACAGAAACTGCAATTATAGTCGCAACCATCCTGAACCTTCAGGAAAGTTCGGGTACGATCATTAAGCGACCAGGAGCTATGAAAGCCCTCGACATCTTCTATATCGCAGGAACAGATTTTGGCGGGGTCGCCTTTGGAGAGTTCTGCCAGGTGGCGGGACAGATTAAACTTTTCGGCTGCTCCCAGGACCAGATCCACACCTTGAATTTCAGCTATCTCTCCTGGTTTCAGCTGTGCATAGCAACCGGTGACAACGATCAGAGACTGCGGAGCCCTACGCTGGATACGTCGCACGATCTGGCGGCATTCCTTGTCGGCATTATCAGTAACTGAGCAGGTGTTGATTACATATACATCTGCCAGTTCTTCGAACTCCTTTTTCACGAAACCTTCTGCTTCCATCGAACGACTGAGCGTCGAGGTCTCGGAATAATTGAGTTTACAACCGAGCGTATGAAAAGCAACTGATTTTTGCTGGGGCATAAAGGCTGCAAAATTACGAAAACAAGGGGTATGTGCCCGGGGGCAACTCCCGACAACGTGTTTTACTTTATTCAAACACATTTTACTTAGAAACCTGATTGAAAAATCTGTTGACGTTGGGTAGCCGAAACATGTATCTTCGCAGGCAGTCGAAAACACCTGAAAGCATATATGGCACTGATAAAATCTATCTCGGGCATCAGAGGAACAATTGGTGGTAAACCGGGAACAGCCTTAACTCCTATTGATGTAGTAAAATTCACAAGTTCTTATGGCGCCTGGATTGCCAGTCGTAGTGAAAACAGGAAGATCATCATCGGGCGAGATGGCAGGATATCTGGTGAAATGGTCAGAAATCTCGTAGCTGCTACACTGCAAAGTCTTGGATTTGAAGTAACTGATCTTGGATTGAGCACTACTCCAACGGTGGAAATGGCCGTTAAAATGGAGTCTGCTGCCGGCGGTATCATCCTTACCGCCAGCCATAATCCTAAGGAGTGGAATGCGCTCAAACTTTTAAATGAAAACGGAGAATTCCTAAGTGGCGAAGACGGACAGTGGATTCTGGATCACGCTGAAAAAGGCGATCTGAGCTTTGCTGAAGTAGGAAAGCTTGGAAGTGTACGTAACGATGACTCATTCCTTCAGAAACATATTGACGAGATCCTGAAGCACCCGCTTGTGGATGTGAAGGCCATTAAGAAAAAGAAGTTCAGGATCGTTGTAGATCCTGTGAATTCCACCGGTGCCATAGCTGTACCACAGTTGCTAAAAGCATTGGGAGTGGATGATATCACAGTCATCAACGAGGAGGTGAACGGCAAGTTTGCTCATAACCCCGAGCCCTTACCTGAGCATCTACGCGAGCTTTGTCAGGTAGTTGAAAAAACCAATGCTCACCTTGGAATAGCTGTAGACCCTGATGTTGACCGGCTTTGCTTCGTCTGTGATGATGGTAGTCTATTTGGTGAAGAATATACACTTGTAGCTGTAGCAGACTATGTTTTGTCGCACAGGAAAGGCAATACCGTTTCCAATCTGTCTTCTACCCGAGCTTTGAGAGATATTACAGAGAAGCATGGCGGAAGTTACAGTCCGAGCGCTGTAGGCGAGGTGAATGTAGTGAAGAAGATGAAGGAAACCGAGGCGGTGATTGGTGGAGAGGGCAATGGAGGAGTGATTGTACCGGAGCTACATTATGGCCGGGATGCCCTGATCGGTATTGCCTTATTCCTGAGTCATCTGGCTCATTTTGGGAAAAGCGCTAAAGCGCTTCGCAGCAGCTATCCGGACTATTTCATTTCCAAGAATAAGATTGAGCTGGATGAATCCGTTGATGTGAAACAGTTATTCAGCCAGATAAAGGACAAGTATAAAAAACAGCCGATCAATACAGAAGATGGCCTTAGAATTGAGTTTGACAATGACTGGGTTCATCTCCGCACCTCGAACACTGAGCCTATTATAAGGATCTATTCTGAGAGCAGCAGTGAGACAATGGCTAACAATATTGCCAAGAGGATCATGGAAGACATCAAAGAAATGATGATGAGCATTGCCTGAAAAGATTGACAATCAATGTTAAAATCTGTAGTAACGAGGTCTGGACGGACCTCGTTATTTTTTTTTGCGCATTTATCGAAGGCGAGCTAATGAATTCGAGTACGATTTTTGCGCAAAGATTTTAATCTTTGGTTTGTCCTCTGAAATACATGCGATTATCCGGGAAAATAGCGTTGTTGTTGGTTGTAATGATCGCTCCGGCTACCATTCTATGGGGCCAGGTTTCGCCGGAAGACACTATTGCGGCACCTCCCGAAAGAAAGCCTGTCGGAAAATTCTTTCATAATATATTTATTGATGCGCTAAACTCCATCAAGAAAGATCCGGTGGAAGACACCATTGATCATGCGCAGGTATTGATTGCACGGAGTGAGCAAACCTTTAAAAGAGTAGAGGGAAAAATCATCCGTAAGATCCATGTGCGACATTTTGGTTTTGAGCGAACATTTACAGATACCGCAAACAGAATTAACTATATCGGCACCGCAATCCTGAACTATCTGCATACAGACACCCGTGAATGGGTGATCAGGCAGAACCTATTTTTCAGAACCAACAACCCTTTGAATGCGTCAAAGCTGGCGGACAATGAGCGATACCTGAGAACCCTTGAGTTTATACAGGATGCCAGGATTTTTGCCTATCCTGCAGGACTGGATGGTGATTCAGTTGATATCATCGTCATCACTAAAGACCTTTTCAGCCTTACCGGATCGCTGGATTTCAACGGGCCTACACACGTACGCACCCGTGTTGCCGAGGCTAACTTCCTGGGAATGGCACAGAGAATTCAGGGAACAGTGCTTTGGGACCGGGACCGGAGCCCGAATATGGGGTATGAGGTGCTTTACAGTAAATCAAACATTGGCGGCAGTTTTATCAACGCCACCGTTGCCTATACCCAGATCAATACAGGCAGAAGTCAGGGTGTAGAAAACGAGCAGGCGTTCTTTCTGAGACTGGAACGTCCTTTGGTTTCTCCATTTTCCCATGTAGCTGGTGGTTTTGAAATGAGTTTCAATAATGCGGACAATGTTTACAGGAAGCCGGACAGCATATTTTACAACTACCGGTATAATCTATACGATGGGTGGATTGGATATAACCTGGGCACCAAGAAGATTGCGGAGGGCGAGAATTATCAATTGAACCGTAACAGGGTCTTTGTTTCCCTCCGTTATATGCACAACAGCTTTTTGAAAACACCATTCCAGATCGGGGATGATTTTGATCCGGTCTATAATGACCGTAAAGCATTGCTCGGTCAGGTAAGCTTTTTCAGGCAGGATTTCTACAAGCTCAATTATATCTATGGTTTTGGAACCACGGAGGATATGCCAACAGGTTATCTGGTCTCCTTTACGGGAGGATGGCATAAGCAGCTAGACCTTGAAAGACCATATTTCGGGATTGAGGCGCATCAGTATCTTGTCACCCCCAAGGGAGGGTTTGTAGATGCTGTATTCAAGGCAGGAGGGTTTCATAGAAACGGAGAAATGGAAGATGCCAGTACCCTGGCGGCAGTTGATATTTACACAAAGTTATTCTTCATCAGAGACTGGAGGATGCGGGAGCATATCCGAGTGAGCTATACCCAACAAAAGAACCGCCTGACTGATGAGCCGCTTCGACTGAACAACCGGTATGGACTGTATGAATTCAATACAGGAGAAATCGAGGGACAAATGCGCATCAGCATGTTTGCCGAATCGATACTATATACCAATAGAAAGCTTTTTGGCTTTCGCTTTGCCCCATTTGTTTCCGGTGGATTCACTCTGATGACGCCGGAAAACAACGCGTTCAGGAAATCGGATATCTACACGGGAATTGGCGGTGGCGTCCGTACAAGAAATGAGAATTTGATCTTCGGCACCATTGAGCTGATGGGAATGTTCTTTCCAAGAACCGCTTTCGGGGTAGATCAGTTTACCATTAAGCTTACTTCAGATCTTCAATTCAGGTATCGGAGCAGCTTCGTCAATCCACCAGATTTTGTACATCCGAACTGGTAGAAACTATCAGTTCGGTAAGCCTTCGGTACCCTGAAAGATTTATTTGTCGCAACTAATCGCCGCTGCATCATTTTTAGTGAAGAGCACATCTGCGAAAAGTCCCCGGCTATCTGTAAAGGATTCTACTATCGTCAGCCCATTTCTGCTGGCGAACTCCTGTATCATCATTGCATCAAACTTCTGAGACACCTCGGTAAGAATAGGTTCCTGAGCTTTAAAGAAAAGTTTTTGTCCGGCAGCGCCGATGAGGACTTCCTGATCTGACTGGGATACCAGGTAGCTTTTTGCTGCAGCCTGCACCGGGTCGTACACAGCAAAATGGACGAACTGATCCGGATTAAAATCAGCATCAAGTTCCCGGTTGATCCTTTTCAATAGGTTCAGATTGAATTCCCTCGTTATACCCTGGCTGTCATCATACGCTGCCAGAATAGTATGGGGATGTTTCCTCAGATCGAATCCCACGAGGAGGTGGTCGCCGGGATGCATCAGTTGACTGATCCTGCACATAAAGTCAGAGGCCTCTCTGAGTTGAAAATTGCCGATCGTGCTTCCGAGAAACAGGATCAGGCGCGGCTCATCCCTTTGCAACACTGGCGAATCCAAGGCTTCGAAATAATCTCCTTCGATACCAAATACCGGAACACGTCCATGAAACTCCTTCTCCAGATTCGCTGTAAGCAGTTGGAGTGACGATTCCGAAATATCGATGGGATAGTATTCAAATTTCACCTTTGAATCCAGTAGTTCAGACAGGAGAAGCCTGGTTTTCCAGCCATCGCCTGCTCCTAATTCTACTAGTTGAACCGGTTTGTTACCTGTGGCACGGTTCAGAATTTTCCTCGACTGATGTTTAAGAATTTCATGTTCTGCGCGAGTAAGATAGTATTCGGGCATTGACATGATCATCCTGAAAAGCTGATCACCTTTTGCGTCATAAAAATATCTGGAGGGGATCCATTTCGGACTACCTGTCAGACCCTTCAGGACATCGGATAGAAACTGTGCATTGTATTGAGCGACTCCAGGCATAGTGGTAGGATTTCATAGCAATGCGAAAAAACCATTCCAGCAGAGCTGGCTGAGGCGGTGTTTACCCGAGCCTGAGTTCGGACTCGAACCATCGAAGTCTGTATGCGTTCATAGCAGTCTCTCCCAGTTTCCGGGTCCATTTCCTGTTTACCCATGCACCAGCCAGCGCACCAATTCCGGGAATGAGCTGCACCAGCTTTGCCAGATCAATTTTGTCGCGGTACTCCTGCTGGAATGTCCGCCAGTCGAAATCATAACTGGAGACGTCCTTGCTGGTGGTCCAGTTATCGAGATTATGGAACACCTCAGGTCTTTTCTGTTGACTGGAGAAGCAAGCCTGGAAAATATACAGGAGGTATAACCGTTCGGATTTACGAGTGAGGTCGCACCCATATATAGCTGCTATTTCGCTCAGCATTTTCATTTTCAGGCTGAGCCAGATGGGAAAGTCCGCCATTCCCCAGAGTAGTCCGCCGGCGCCCGTCAGCGCCCCTTCGGTGGTTGAAGCACCGGTATAGAACGAGATTTTATCGCGTACAAGAGCTTCACGATAACGGAGATCACCTTGAGTTACCGGTTTGGCGGACGTCCATTCTGCGCCTTTGAGTATGGAGCTGACCATTATTTTCATTGATCTTGTAATGACGAGATGAACTTTCTCCGGTATCAGCCCATTGAGACGCTGCTGCGCCGCGGACGACATCCGGTCGGTGAAACCTGCCTTTTGCTGCATCTTCTCCCGCCAAAATTTCAACTCCCTTAAGGCCTGTTCAGAATATTCCTGATCTGTCATCGGTTCAGCGCTTTCGTTCGGCGAATTAAAGTTAGTTGATAGCCACATTCAAAATGACCGGATACTCGTAGTTAGAGAAATCATTTCCGCATTTTTCTCTATTTTGAGAGCTTTCACTAGAATTATCTGATGAGCAAACAACACGCAACTGTAGGGAAGCATCCAAAGGGATTGCCTTTTTTATTCTTTACCGAAATGTGGGAGCGTTTCGGCTATTATCTGATGCTCGGCATCTTCGTTCTTTACATGATCGATGTCAATCGCGGTCTTGCGATACCCGACCGGACTGCTGATGATATCTTCGGCACCTTCATAGCATTTACCTACCTGACACCCTTTATTGGTGGATTTCTGGCGGACAGAAAAATCGGATACATCAAATCAGTATATATAGGAGGCATTCTGATGGCGGCGGGCTACCTGGGTTTAGCGCTTCCCGGATTGACGGCGTTCTACATCTCAGTTGGATTGATCATTGTGGGCAATGGCTTTTTCAAACCCAATATTTCTACGTTGCTTGGCAACCTGTATTCAGACGACCAGTACAAGGCACGAAAGGATTCCGGCTATAACCTTTTTTACATGGGGATCAACATCGGAGCATTTCTGGGTCCGATCATTGCGGCCTTCATGCGTAATAAATACTCCTGGAATGCGGCATTTGCGACTGCAGGAATCGGGATGATCATAGGACTTATTGTTTTCACTATTGGGCTGAGGTATTATCGTCATGCAGATGTGATGAAGCCAGTGGAAAAAGGAGATGCCAGTATGGGAAAAGTATTTGGTGGTGTTTTCCTGCCTGCGATAGTTGCCGGTGTGATCGGATGGCTGGCTCCTAAGGCCGTGTTTGGTGTCGATAATTTACTGGGGAGTAACAGCACTGATGCATTCATCTTCGCTGCGATACCCGTTGTAATTTTTTATGTATCACTTTGGTGGAAAGCCAATACTACAGACAAAAGGCCGATTGCGGCACTGCTGGCTATATTCGCCCTTAGCCTCGTATTCTGGGCTGTATTCAAACAAAACGGAACTGCCCTGACACGGTGGGCCAAGTATTACACTGACCGGGAGGTTTCAGAAATCGTTGAGAAACCTGCGCGCTTGCTTTATCAGGTTGAGACAATCCCGACGACGCAGGACTCTGTGACGATGTATGATCATGAGTTCCGTGCTGTGACCGAAGGAGATTACGTGATGAAAGAATGGGGACGAAACGTCTATTTCAAAAACATACCGGAAGACCAGATACCTGCAGACGAGCCCGAAGTTTATCTGACAAGTACGGAACTATTCCAGTCGATCAATCCCTTCTGGGTGGTGGTGCTGACACCTGTTGTGGTTGGGTTCTTTGCCATGTTGCGACGCAGAGGTAAGGAACCGACCACTGCGACTAAGATAGCCTATGGATTATTGATTTCAGGGCTTTCCACGCTGGTGATGGTAGGAGCGGTGTATGCCGGAGGTAATGGTGCTGAGAAAGTTTCGCCGATGTGGTTGGTGGGCACCTATGGTGTAATCACTGTGGGGGAATTGCTCTTGAGTCCGATGGGGCTTTCGCTGGTATCTAAACTGAGTCCGCCGCGACTTACCGCCCTGATGATGGGAGGATTTTTCCTGTCGACATCGATCGGTAACAAGATGTCCGGTGTATTGGCCAGTATGTGGTACGACTATGAGGACAAGGCGAACTTCTTCCTTGTGAACTGCCTGTTACTGCTGATCTCTGCGGGTCTTGCCTTTGCGATACTAAGATGGCTGAACCGGGTGATGAAGGAAAAAAATATCAGCTAACGACAGGAAGATGATCGTTAGTAGCTAGTTGTAGCGCCAGGCAGTGTTCCGTACACTGCCTGTTTTTTTTGGGGAGTTGCCCACCTGTGTGGAGAAAAAGCCGGGGGTATTGTTTTCAGGTCTGACTCAAGTTTTACTATCTTTCGCCCATCCAAAATTTTCAAGCAAAACCGTTTATGGACGCACAACAACAAAAAGGACATCCCAAAGGGCTATATGTCCTTTTCTTCACAGAGATGTGGGAGCGCTTCAGTTACTATGGTATGCGCGCCATCCTGATCCTGTTCATGACCAAAATGCTGATGTATGATTCCCAGTTTGCATCAGGGATTTATGGCAATTTTACAGCAGTTGTTTATTTGACGCCCCTGATAGGGGGATTCATATCTGACCGGTACTGGGGTAACAGGCGTTCCATATTCGTTGGTGGGTTATTAATGGCTATTGGCCAGTTCCTGCTTTTCTTTTGTGCGGGTGCGGCGGATACCAACATGGATATGGCCAAGATTCTGTTTATCGCCGGACTCACTGCATTGGTGATTGGAAACGGATTCTTTAAACCCAACATTTCGACGATGGTGAATCAGTTGTATGCGCCAGGTGACAAACGCGTGGATGCAGCCTTCTCGATTTTTTACATGGGTATTAACCTCGGCGCATTTTTCTCGCCGTTGATTTGTGGTGGTCTGGCAGAGAAAATACATTTCCGTTGGGGTTTCTTTGCAGCCGGAGTAGGTATGGTGCTGGGTTTGATCATGTTTGAGCTTCTGAAGAACAAATATATTGTGAATTCAAGTGGAGAACCTATTGGGGGCAGGCCCAAGAGGGACCAGATTCCTGAAACCACAGACACCGTTGTTCCCCGAGGCCGGGAGGGAATGTTTTCTGAGCAGAATGAACCTGTACTAGAGAAAGCGCCCAGAAAAGCTGAGTTTACACCGGCGCGCATCATTACCTGGCTGATCATTTATGCAGCACTTTGGGGGCTTTTCATGTATGTCGTTGGATTTAACTGGATATCCACGCTGGTATTTGCAACCTCCATTACTGCTGCCGGGTTCATAATATCTGACCCGAATCTCACCAAAGTGGAGCGTGACAGGATAATAGTGATCTATATAGCTGCCTTCTTTGTAATATTTTTCTGGAGCGCCTTTGAACAAGCTGGGGCCTCTTTGACACTATTTGCTGACCAGCAGACAGACCGGACGATCGGAAGCTGGGAAATGCCTGCGAGCTGGTTCCAATCGGTCAATCCTCTGGCGATTATCCTTTTTGCGCCTCTGTTTGCCATGATCTGGACCAAACTTGGTAAAAAAGACAAAGAGCCTTCTTCACCTGTGAAACAGGCGATAGGTCTTTCCCTTTTATCATTGGGCTACCTTGTGATTGCGATTGGTGTAGATGGTGTTGACGGTACCACAAAGGCATCTATGTTCTGGTTGTTGAGCATGTATGTGTTACACACCTGGGGTGAACTGTGCCTCTCCCCTATTGGCCTCTCAATGGTTGCGCGTCTTGCACCGATTAGACTCGCTTCCCTATTGATGGGTGTCTGGTTCCTTGCTAACGCGATGGCCAACGACTTCGCTGGTATGCTGAGTAAACTTTACCCAGAGGGAGGCAACCCGACCTATCTATTCGGTTATGAGATTGCGACCTTGAATGACTTCTTCATGATCTTCGTCGTTTTCTCCGGAGTGGCGGCAATCGTGCTTTTCTTCCTGTCTCGTCTGATGCTTCGTATGATGCATGGCCTGAGATAGATCCTATTTACCAGCCTGGAGGAAAGGTAGTGCGTTGCACTACCTTTCCTGCTTTTAGCCAGATTGCAGGGTGCCTCTGCCGGGAAATAGTCGGATGTACTTCAGTATTTCCGTCAAATCAATAACTTGTAGTCCGATTTTAGACACATGAAACAAACTGCTGTAGGTAACAACGAAGGCAATGAGCTAATTGGCCCGAGCGACGCCGGCCTTGAACGGATTCAGAATTTTCAGGGAAAATACCCTAAACAACTCTGGTACCTGTTCTTTTCAGAAATGTGGGAGCGTTTTTGCTTCTACGGGATGAGAGGCATGCTAACCGTTTTTATGGTGGACAAACTGCTTCTGGATGAGGAATCGGCAAATCTTCAATATGGAGCTATTCAGGCGTTCGTGTATGCCTTTACATTCATTGGTGGATTGTTCGCGGACAAGATACTGGGATTCAGAAAATCTCTCTTCTGGGGTGGATTGATGATGATCCTGGGAAGTTTCATTATTGCAGCGGCACCAGAGCAATTCTTTTATACAGGGATTTGTTTTACCATCATAGGCACCGGATTCTTTAAACCCAACATTTCCACGATGGTGGGCGCTTTATACAAGGCAGATGATCCTAGACGGGATGCTGGATTCGGTCTTTTTTATTCCGGTATCAATATCGGAGCCTTTCTCGGGGGTGTGGCCATGGTTTGGGTTGGTAAGTATCACTCCTGGAACATCGCGTTTTCGCTTGCGGGCTTCGTGATGATCATCAGTCTGCTCACATTTTATTTTACCCAGCGACAAATGGGCCCCATTGGACTTTCACCCCTTGCTAACCTTCCCAAATCGCGGAGAAGGCTCTATGAAATAGGAACCTATATTGCCACCCTTGCGGCCCTCCCGTTGATTCTGATCATGGTAACCAACACCAGATATACTGATTTGTTTATGTATATCGTAGGTCCTGTTACACTATTATATGTTTTCTGGGAGATGCGAAAATACAGCCAGGTAGAGCGTCAGAAATTGATTGCAGCGCTTGTATTCATCATCTTTTCGATCGTATTCTGGGCGTTCTTTGAGCAAAGCGGTGGTTCGTTGAGCCTGTTTGCCCTTACTAATCTGCATCACAGTCTGGCAGGGTTGCAAATAGATCCCAATGTGGTTAATAACTCATCCAACGCAGTATTCATCATCATATTCAGTCCTCTTGTAGGTCTACTATGGATTTACCTTGCAAAGAAGCGGAAGGAACCCAATACAGTTGTCAAATTTGGACTCGGCTTTCTTTTCCTGGCTTTGTCATTTTATGTATTCTACACCACCCGGTTTTTCGCGGATGCTGATGGTAAGACATCGTTGAACGTTTTTACTATGGCCTATCTCGTGATGACATTTGCGGAACTGTGTCTTTCGCCGATCGGCTTATCGATCATGACAAAGCTTTCGCCGCAGAAAATGCAGGGACTGATGATGGGTATGTGGTTTCTGGCAAGTGCCTATGGTCAGTATGTCGCCGGACTGTTGGGGGCTGATATGGCTAAGGCCAGTTCTGACGCAGATCCGACAGAAAAGCTTCTCGCCTACAC
>JAEYQO010000118.1 GCA_023409975.1 Bacteroidota bacterium
TCTGAACTGGCGAACTGTAAAGCGTTTGCTGAGTATAGCAGATGACCGCCAATATGAACAATTCCTCCAGGATGGCTCAATTAAAGAATGTCTGCTGGATCGCTATGAAGACTTTGTAAAATCCAGGCTGATCAGGTTGATACCTATTTATTCGTACCACAAGTTGTGTTAAACATAAGTGGCGTCTGTTTCTATTATACCCGATCTGAATGAAAAACCGCACTGTAGACTGGTAGCCCGTTTAAGCTTCAACATTTAAGAGTTTATATGATTCGAAACATGTCAAGCCTTAGACAAATATTCATTACACTAAGGAAACAACATGAATGGGAATTTACTCCCAGAGACCTACACAGACGAAGGGCTACTGATGTAACCGGATATGTTCTATTAGTCGCTCCTGCCCAGTGCTCTCCTTTTCAAACCATTTATAGATGAGATAGTTCTGATATGGATGATAAGCTACTGTCATTGGCCTTTCGAGAAGGTATGAGTTAGCACAGACGCCACAATAAAATATAACTAATATAACAGCAGATGTTCGTATATAGATGTCTTTAAGCGTCTGTAAAAGCAATGGAAGTAAGATAACATTTGCTACCACAAAATATAACCGCATCCTATTAGAAACCTCAACAAGTTCTGAAATACTGAAGTAAGCTAATATTTGTAGTAGGTAAATATTAAGAAAGAAGGTAAAATGGTTGCAATGTTCGAGCTTTCTCCGACGTACGATTAAGAAAATAAAGATGGAGATTATGAAGATTGAATTGACGATTGTAGTGAGGTTTAAAACTCTTGTCTTCGCAAATTTCTCGCTGTGTGTATAAACCAAAGCCTTCTCCATGAGATTTTGATTGTCGAATACTGGGAACAACTTTGTCAATACTGGTGTAAACCATTGTATATTTAAAAAATAAACTACTACAGAAAGTGAAAGAATTACCAATAAAACTTTGGAAGATATTTTCTTGGTTAGGAAATACATCGGAATCAGCAAAATCGCAGACCAGTGAAAAAGAATCGCCAACACCATATAGCTAACAAATTTCATGGCCTGTCTACGGAGAATATATTTAGATGAATAAAGAAAAACGGAGAGGGCAAAAGCTTGTCTGATTCCGCTCATATCCAGGTAGAAAAAGACCAAACAATAGTATATTAAAAGGGATGTCGCAGGGAATGGTGAATATCTTTTGATACCATAGTAGATGTAGAAGCCTGTCCATGAAGCTAACAAGAAAAAAACAGTCTGAATGGAACCTCCCAGTTCTTTTATAAAAGAAGTAAATAAACTATACCCCAGGTCGATGTTACCTAAAATGTTTTCGCGTCCACTTTTCTCGGTTAGGTTCCTTACAGGATCAATATTCCTAAACATATCCCGATAGACATACCAGTCGACACCGGTTTCATAACGAAGTCCCGCTACCAAAACAAAAAGAAATAGACAAATACAAGCAAATAAATACTTAGCGGATTTTCCAGTAAATCCTAAAGCCTCTGAGAAGGAAAAAATCGAAAGTACTATGAAAATGAAAAGGTAAAAGAACACAATTCCTCTTTAATTGTTGACTATACAGTAAGCATTCTGGAAAGCAAGTTTTTAAACAAAATCATTCTTATTAACAAAATATCCCAAAAGGAATTATTGCTTTTAAGATCTGAGGCACTCGAAAAGTTGGAGTCGTGACGTCGGTATCGGACCAACACGTCATCAATAAAGCGTGTCCTGAAAAAAATCTCAGCAATAATACCTATCCAATAATCGTGGTAAAGATCTTTTGGAAATGGCTTTGCCTTTTCGAATACAGCCCGTCTAAATGCCATACAACAACCTAAATAGGTATTGCGGGTAATGTTCTTTATCAAACCTGGTCCTGATCTCCGAGCTTTAAAATAAGAAGTAGTAAGGATATTACCAGCAGAATCAATAAGACTAGCATCACAAACAACAAGATCAACATAATCTAGTTCCATACACATCCGTTCAACTTTACCGGGAAGCCAGATATCATCCTGGTCTGCTAAAAATATGATATCCCCTTTCGAAAGGGCGACTGCTCGTTCGAAATTCATCACTGGGCCAAGCCTATTAGTATTTTTATGAAGCTTTATTCTATCATCACTGAAGCCTTCAATTATCTTAACTGTTGCGTCATTTGAATTGTCATCACTGATGATTATTTCATCGTCGCATCCGAGCTGGTCTAGAATTGATCTTAACTGCCTGTACAGGAAGGATTCGCCGTTATATGTAGCTATGCATACCGAAATCACAGTAATCTGATTAAAGTTTACGAAGCTGTTGCTGAGTCCAATGCGTGCTTCCTATGGCATGCAAAACATAGTACTGCTCCTCCTCACTGAGGTTGTTACTCTCAACATACCAAGGCATGTGCCTCGCCTGATAAGGGTAATTTGTCCTGTACATTTTCAGTAGGCTGGCTCCACCTTTCATCCAGGGGCGATACATTGCGAAGGTGGTGTCAATACTTGCCTGGAAGAATTCGTGTCCTACGGGTTTCTCATAGAATTGCTTTTCCCATGCTATCACTCTCTCCTTATTAAGGAATGTGTCCGGCAGATCATCGATTTTCAGCGAAAATCCAACTTTATAAACATCAGAATTTTTCAATAATACCTCCCTAAAATACTCCATGAAATCTAAAGGACATTCTTTAACTGGAATCACATCTGAGTCAGTGTAAACATAAAAATCGTTTATGAATTTCTTGTAAAAAGGAGTTTTCCATAATGCCAGGTGTCCGCCATTGAAACCTAATCGGTGCACTTTTATCGAAGTCGAATTATAATATTCAAGAAGCGGCGGATATGTAGAATCATTATCAAGGATGATAATGTTCTTATGTCCTGCCTTTTCCAGAAAGTTTATTAGATCCTTCAAAGAGGTTAAGCGATTGCGGTTATTTATAATAATCGGAATGTCACTTGCATCAGGAAGTGTTCTTGTGTGGAAAATATTAAATACATTCTCCTTCCAACGCATTGTACTCTTTCGGTAAGAGTAATATATTGGTCGGATCAGACGCTTTAACAACTGGATCATCTTATTTCTGAATTTGCATGGTTTTAATGATTGCAGCATTCAGATCGGGCACATTCTTGATTTCGTGAACAGAATCAGACTTGCGTCTGGACAGGATACGTGAAAGCAAGCTGTGAAAAAGTTGCTCTGCTACAAGCAATAAGTGAGTAGCTGAACCTTTTCCTATATATTTTTTGGTCTTATATATCATCTTAAATGATAACCCTGGCACAAACCTGCGATTACGAATGAACGCCTCTGCATAAAGTTTGTAATAGTTACAATACGCCACCAGATCTTCCCGTTGCATATCTTTTAAGGCTTTGAGTCCCGATTCGGCCCATATTGTTTCAACACTGTAGAATGCGGGTATTTTCTGTTCCCATTTATAGTCTCCTCTATGTTCCAGGTGTGGCGCATCAGCAAGCTTACCTGAATGACCTCCTTTGATGCTGGCAGCAGAAAAGCTTTTTGGGCAGGCTCCAGCTATCGTAAATGGTTGGTCTATAACATAATGTTTCTGGGATACCAGTGAAAGCGCAACTGTGGAATATATATCCTGTGTTAATCCCCCAAAATAATGACCTGCAATTTGCTTAGCTCTCTCAAGAAGGTCCCGCGAGACAATACCATGATACACCCGAGGTAATCCAAATTTTTGATAATCAACCAGACCATTCTTCAATAACGCAATCAATTTATCGTTCACATCCACTTCCACCCTGGTTCCAGTATATTCCGGAATAAACAACCTACCGCCAGACGACTCAGGATTCGTGCTATCCGGCCAGGTATAATCTGTATTTTGTTTCTGTGTGAGAGATTCCACTTTGTCGTTGTCCATCCAATCCAACAAATCATATATCACAGGTAAAACCGCATCATCATCTCCAATTGCACATACAAACTTTCCCGAACTCAAACCTACCGCCCTGTTGAAGTTTTCTACAAATGAGATAGGCTCACCGGCTTCGTTGAAACGATAAACAATTCTCAGATCATTCACCTCTGACAATAGCCTTTTCAGATCATCAGAATTTGAATTGTCATGAATTACAATTTCGGTTTCGTCGTTGATAACTCCCAACAACGTTCGTACAGTCTCAAAACAGTATTCCTGACGATCCTTTGTCGCGATGACAATTGATAGTCTGGGTGATTCTCCCATCATTTCTCAATCAATTTCTTATAATATGCATAGTTAACCAGAATGCAAATTACACCAGTCAGGGCTGCAAAAAGGTAGGCTGAATGATTTGTCTCATATTTTTCAGCGATCCTGAATAGAAAAAGGCCGATTGCAGTATTGATCAATCCCGGATAGATAAAGGTTATTAAAAGGAATTTCCACCAGGATGAATGCAATATCACTTTCCACATTACACAGATCAGGTAAATAAAAGCGCCTATATTGGCAATAAACCAAGCCATACCCGCACCGGGTAGACTCATAAGGCTGATTAGATAATATAAAGCCGGAAAAAGCAGGATCAACTGAGCAGCAGTCTGTATTATGGTGTACCGGGTTTTGCCTCGCGCCAATAAATAATAATACGGGACTAACTGCCAGGCAAAAAAACCATTAGCTACAACCAGCAGCTTCAGAGTCTGTCTGATTTCCGGGATTAAATGAGCTGGTATGTCAGACTTACCAATCCACACCCCAAGTAACTCAAATCCATAAAAATACAATGTGACAGCTCCAGTCAATATCAAGGCATTCGCCAGGTAGCTATACCTTGTGATCGCAGCTATCTGGGGTCCTTCATCTTTCGAGGCAACAGATTTGGTTAAAATAGGGAACACGGCTAAAGCTACCGGAATTGCCAGAAAGAAAGGAACCTGAGCAATTATTGTGGTCAGATTATAAAAACCGAAGACCTCCACACTGAAAAAGTGACTCACCATCAGCTTGTCTACCTGCATGGCAAAAGCAGAAAGTATCGCAATCACGATCATTCCTCCGATGTACTTCCAAATGCCAGGATCTATTTTTCGAAGCGTCAGGGGATTAGCTGGAGAAGTTTTTCCAAGTAAGGAAAAGGTACTATAGCGTAGAACCAGGACATACATGACATTAGCGAGGATAGTCCATGAAAAAAACACATCTAGCCCCGGTTTCAGAAAGATCACTGGAATAACCAGTCCACCTCTTACAGAACTCCACAAAATCTGAAGTGAATTGGCGCGCACCTGTCGTTGTTGCCCCATTAAGGCTCCGGTATAAATAGAGGTAAATAATTGAATGATTACACCAAAACCGATGAGCCTCAGATAATAAATGACCTCTTCTTCCGGATAGTTATGGGATCCTAACCAGTATTTTGTAATCAGCGGTGCAGACAGATAAATAATCAGAAAGACAGATAAGCAAATGGCGAGATACAGTTTTTCGAAGACCAATAAAAGGCTACGTTTATAGGCTGCATCATCTGTCTTGGCAAACTCCCGGTTTATAGCTGAAGAAATTCCTGCATCAGCGAAGCTTATCAAGCCAAGCAATAACGAATATAAACCGATGATACCATATGCCTCAGCTCCAAGAATTTTTATATAGAAGGGTACGAATAAATAAATCGAAATAAAGCTGTAAATCTTGCTTCCATAATTAGCAATTATGTTCTTTCTGGTTAGATGCACAATCTCGTCGATTTATTCTCAGGATCACCGCTAAAGTAATTCAGATTTGAAACAAAAGGCTATACGGATGCAAACAGATTCCTATTTTTATCCCCCCACCCGAAACGGGCTTATACTTTTTGGAATGCAAATACTCAACCGAGAGTTCACACTCTCAAAACTACTGAAGCTCGGATGGGCAACGATGAGAGCCGGGTTACGGATCATAGGAATTTTCAAGAATCCGCTTCAGATAATCCGTCATTACCTGTATGCTACTGCGCCAGAGGAAAAAGAACTCCAACTTAGAAACGGCAGAAAACTATATCTATCCAATCATCCGCATGACATCATTACAGCGTTCATTATTTTTGGAAGAGAGGATTATGGAAAGATAAAGCCCGGAGCGACGGTGATCGATATCGGTGCAAATATTGGAGTTTTTGCTTTGTATGCTGCAGCCTCCGGTGCGAAAAAGGTTTATTGCTTCGAACCAAATTTGGAGTCTTATAACATACTATCTCAAAACATTGCTGCAAATAACTACAGCTCAATAATTTTCCCACACAGACTGGCGGTTTCAGATGCCGATGATCAGATAGTTCATATTCCAAAAGCCTCCAGTCCGTACAATTCCGTCTCGGATAAAAAACCTGATCACCAGGAGACTGACCCGGTCAATACTGTAAATCTGGATACCTTTTGTGAACGAAATAAAATTCAACGTATTGATTTGATCAAGATAGATTGCGAAGGTGCTGAATTCGTTATCATACCTTCACTTTCAGTAAACTTGCTGGCTAAAGTTGGATCAATCAAAGTAGAGTATCAGGACGGTGATGTAAATAATATTATCCAGCATCTAACAAAAAATGGTTTCCAAATTGAATATCATTTAATTGATAAGAGAATGAACGGTGGTATGCTATGGATGACGAAACCAGACAAATTTCAATAGGGTTTGTATCTTTTTCTAATTTTACGTAGTTTGATCACAAATTGAGGATCTCTGTATGTCAGTTTCGTCTGACTAATGGAACAGTTTTAATGTGAACCATAGTTAATGAAAGTACTCCAGCTCACTAAATACTATCCCCCCCAACACGGCGGAATCGAATCGGCAACGTATGATGTGACCGAAGGATTAAACGAAAAGGGGATAGCATGTGACGTACTTTGTTCTAATCCGGGTCCGGAGACGATTATTGAAACGCAGGGGAACTATCGGATCTTTCGAACAGGCTCCATCAGTACGCTGTTCGCTACTTCCATTTCCCCGAAATTCATAGCTTTTCTTTCAAGCCTGCACCAGAAATATGATTTGCTGCATGTCCATTTCCCGAATCCCATGGCAGCCCTGGCGCTCTTCCTGATTCGCCCGAAGAACCGGATCCTTGTCCATTGGCATAGTGATATCATCAGGCAGCGTTTCATTTACCGCTTCTTCCGCCCACTGGAAAGATGGGTTCTTCGCAGGGCAGATCGTATTATCGGGACTTCTGAACGATATATCTACGGCTCTCCCGCACTCAGCAGCTTCAAAGAAAAGGCAGCGGTTGTACCCCTGGGAATTTCAACTGAGCGTTTCACCCGCAATCCTGAAAAGGAAAAATCAATTAAAGAGCGATTCAGGGGAAGAAAGATCGTTTTCAGTCTTGGTCGCCTGGTTTATTACAAGGGCTTCGAACAACTGATCGAAGCGGCAAAGTTCCTTGATGAAGACACGGTCATCCTTATTGGCGGTGATGGCGAACTTCGCAAGAAGTTTGAAAATCAGATAATTGAGTCGAGACTGGAACGAAAAGTGAAACTTCTCGGCAGGATCCCGGATGAGGAAATCGCCGCATATTATAATACTTGTGACGTATTCTGCCTTCCTTCCACTCAGCGCTCTGAGGCTTTCGGTGTGGTACAACTGGAGGCCATGTATTTCGGTAAGCCCGTAGTTGCCACCGAAATTCCGGGATCAGGCGTGTCTTGGGTAAATAAACACAACCATACGGGGTTAAACGTTCCAGCAAACAATGCATATGCCCTGTCCCAGGCACTAACCACTGTCCTCACTGATGAAAACCTTGCAAAAACCTTTTCAATCAATGCCAGGGCGCGTTTTCAGGAACTGTTCACAAGGGAAAAGATGGTAGCCTCCTTTGAAGATATTTATAAGAAGCTGCTCTCACCGGAAGAGGTTCATCTTAAGTCGCGCAGTCTGCTCAAATCTATCTTTGCCCCGGCAAAAAAGCCGCTTTAGTCGTCAGTTTTCCAGCCCTGTTGACTGTAATGACTGGAACGGCAGGTTCCATCTCCCGCCTGTGTCCTAAAATGATACATTTGTTTGACAAATATATCCCAACAGTTTGCGAAGTTGGTTTTGTCTGTAATGGCATACTTGCGTATGAAAGTCCTTGCCTCCATCGTTTTCTGCCTGCTCACACTGGTTTCCAACTCCGTCAGGGCTAGTCATCTTTTCGGTGCTGACCTCTATTACACCCATGTTGCCGGACAAACCTATAATATCAACATGGTTGTCTATGGCGACTGTGGTGGAAGTCCTGCTGCTTTTCAGGGTCTGTACACTGCCTCCCCGGAAATCGAAATCTATGACAACGGTGTTTACCTGCAGACGATCTTTCTGAGCCCGACGATCACCGGCATCGAAGTCACTCCGGTTTGCCCGGGTCAGATCAATAACACCACTTGCAATGGGGGTACGGTTCCCGGTGTCCGACAATTCAGCTATTCAACTTCAGTTAACCTGAGTCCTTCCGCCAACTGGCTTTTCCGCTTCACGGGCGACTTCATGAATAATACCCTTGCCGGAAGAAGTAATACCATCACGAATGTCATTGCCGGCACTCAAATGGCTCTTGAAGCCACCCTAAACAACCTCAACGCTCCAAATTCCGCACCCACCTATACTACCATTCCTACACCTTTCTTCTGCATCAACAAACCTGCACAATATAATCCCGGAGCTGTGGACGCGGACGGCGACGGGCTGGTGTTCTCGCTCGTGCCTGGACTGATACCCGGCGGGTTCCCTGTCACCTACCAGTTTCCTTTCACGGCCACACAACCTCTGGCAGCTGCTCCCGGTAGTTTTAGCTTTAGCTCCGCCACCGGCCAGCTTAATTTCAATCCTAACCTGGCACAAA
>JAEYQO010000013.1 GCA_023409975.1 Bacteroidota bacterium
AATGGTAACGAAATCCCGGGCCATCCTCACAGCGGTATTTGCCGAATTTGGCGAGGGGACAGAACAACAAAAAAGGGAAGTTCAGAAAGAGCTTGAGGATCTGAAAATGTACTATAGAGCATCCAATAGAATCGTCAATTATGTTATCAGGAAGGTTATGCCTTTGGACGAGAAAAAGGCAAACTGGTTTCTGGATCAAAGGCAGGAGATTAGTGAGAACGGTAAGTCGTCAGGATACAAACTAGCGCTCCTATAAAAGTTAGAAGAAGATATCAAAGCAGAATTTTAGAGGCTGAGAACCGATGGGCTGGCATCCTTTTGTCCTCAACATCGATTGACCAGAATTTCGGAATTATACCCTATAGGGTATAGAGATAGTGCAAGTCAGCAATATTATACCCGACAGAGTATGAATTCACCCTTCTGAACAGGAGCAATTGGATGTCTTCCAAGGTTACATTACTGGTTTTCGCCTTACTTTACCCCAATCAAATCGGGTGTTAAAACGATAACCGGGAATATCGGGTGGCTGAGTTAACAATCCGGAATCTGGCGTTTGAGGAGGGAGCGGGGGATAAGAGGAAATAAATTGATGACAGATGACAGATGACAGATGACAGAGCGAGAGCGAGAGCGCAGAGCGGGTTGTGGGTTGTGAGTTGTGCGTTGTGGGATGCCTTGGCTTTGGCCTTGGCTTTCGTATCAGATGACAGATGGCAGATGTCAGGGCAGAACGAGCCAATGGCCAAGGGCTAATGGCTAACGGCTCGTTTGGTTGATGGTTGCTAGTTTACGGTTGATGTGCCCAGCAGAATGTAGCAGAACCTTTGTGTAGACGTTGCGTCGTCCATACCCCCTGAGCTTGAAGTTTATCCTGAGCTGAGCCTGTCCTGAGTTCATCGAAGGGTCGAAGGGCTGAGTTTACCGAAGGGCAGGGTGAGTCGAAGGGCGGCTTCAGTTGAGAGTTGATGGTTGTGGGTTGATGTTTGTGGGATCGTACCACTCACGACTATCCACTAATGACTAACGACTAATAACTAACGACCGGCTACTCCGGCAACAAAACGACATCCGCTGTCGTAATCACATTGCTCATATGGCCTGCAGCGTCAACTACGTAGAGGTCGAAATTGAAGGTGTCGGGAACGCCGGTGGAATCAATGTAAAAAGCAGCTTTCACCCAGAGTGTGATCTGTGCCTCAATACCGTTCTTAGGATCAAGCATCTGCTCGGGAATGGGGGGATAAGGATGTCCTACAAAGGTGGGTTTCTTCTTGCTGTAGATATATACCCCATTCTCATCCTGGCCGGGCAGGTCTGCATCTCCATCGATCAGGGTGAATCGTATGCCGATGCTGTCCTCACTGCTCCCACTTCTCATCTCGGTTCCAGTGAGTCCGGTAAAGATTATTTCTGGATCTTTGGACTTGCCAGAGTCTTTCTGACAGCCAGAAAAGATCATCAGTCCAAAAAATAATAACAGCATCGATCGCATACCTTCAAAGTTATAGAAGTGAGTTTTAGTTTTCTTCAGGATCCCGGTCAATATATTGCTAAAATTAACGCAACTAACTTTGAGAATATTGCCCTTGACCTGTTCCAATACCAATACGAACACAACGGGGTGTACCACCAATGGGTCGATCAACTGGGAATCGATCCGCAGACCACCAACCGGCTGGAGGGTATTCCCTTCCTGCCCATCAGCTTTTTTAAGTCTCATGAAATCGTCACCGGCTCCCTGCCCCCCGGGGCCCTGTTCTTCGAAAGCAGCGGCACAACAGGCAGCATCAACAGTCGTCATTATGTCTCCGACCAGGTTCTCTACAGAGAGTCTCTGATTGAGGGTTTCAGGGCCTGCTATGGCGATCCGCAGGACTGGGCTATCCTCGCGCTGCTGCCTTCATACCTCGAACGCCAGAATGCCTCACTGGTATACATGGCCCGGACGCTCATGGACAGGAGCCAGCACCCCGCAAATGGTTTCTTTCTGAATGAATGGGATACGCTGGCATCAAGAATTGAATCCCTGGAAGCAGCCGGACAACCCGTGCTGCTGCTGGGCGTGAGCTTCGCATTGATCGACTTCGCGGAAAAGTATCCCAAAAAGCTGGAGCACACCATAGTGATGGAAACGGGCGGAATGAAAGGCCGTAGGGAAGAATGGACCCGGAAACAACTGCACGATTTTCTGAAAGCAGCCTGGAAACTGGATTCGATCCACTCAGAATATGGCATGACGGAACTCCTCTCTCAGGCCTATGCCCCCTCCAATGGCATTTTCCAACCCTCCAGAACCATGAAGGTGCTGGTCCGCGATCTCAATGATCCGCTGGAGGTGAACACCAGCGGTTCCGGTGCGCTCAATATGATCGACCTGGCAAATGTCCATAGCTGTGCTTTCATCGCAGCGGAAGATCTGGGTACTGTCTATAAAGATGGGTGTTTCGAGGTGCTGGGGCGAATGGACCATTCGGCACTCAGAGGCTGCAGCCTGATGGCTGTTTAGTTCTGCGCCACTGCAAATTCCAGGTTCTGATCGATGGTCTGATTCCATTCCTGCTGGCAACTGGAAAGGTAACCATGCGCTGTCTCCTCATCGTAACGCAACTGCAATTGCTCCAGTTGCCGCATAGCATCTGCATGCAGGGCAGCTACGGTAGCTTTGAAATTAATCCCCTGAAAAACGGTATTGCGGATGTTATCTGCCAGCTTTCTGGCTACGATTGCTGTGATATCGAAATGGCGTTGCTCGTGTAGCAGGGTATGTTCGTTCAGGCCTGTCGACTTTACCCAGGAACGGGCGGTATTCATGTAGGGAGCGATCAGTACATTCACCTTAGTGCCACCCTTGTGCTTTTTGTATTCGTACTGAAGAGAGATGCCGCTGAAGAGCATGGCGTCCCAGGGACTTGTGGTATCAGGCTGACCCAAAAACTCGTCCCACCCGATCGGGCCATCATCATACAGCCTGTGATCCCCTTCTTTGCCGCGTTCAGCAAACGCTACATCCACTTTTGTGATCGTAGTATTTTTTGCACCCCTGGTAAAGCTAAAACAGGTAATCAGTATGGCCAATGCGAGTATAGCTATCTTCTTCATAATCAGTCCCCTCCATACCCTTAAAGTTAACAAAGAATAGGCTGAATTCCTCGAAGCAAACGTTAAAACGTCAGATGACAGATGTCAGATGACAGATGTGAGATGACAGATGTGAGATGTGAGATGACAGTTGTCAGTGCGGAACGTGAAAACGGTCAATGACCCGCACAGAAGCCAAAGCAAAAGCCAAAGCAAAAGCCAAGGCCAGATGGCAGCGCAGGACCAGCCAATGGCCAACGGCTAACGGCTAAAGGCCAATCAGATGTCAGATGGAACCCTCAATCCTCAACCTCGGGCGAAGCAATAACTGATTCCAATACTCCTGCCTTGAGTGTTCCAGTCCATGACGGGTCTGAGAATCATAGAGCCGCTGCATCTTTCTCAGCTTTTCAATGTAACGGTCATGCAAATCGAGTAGCTGGTGCTCTACCCTGCCAGGAATGAACCTCGTGGAACGAATGGCCACTGCAAGCTCTTCAGCCAATCGGGCGGCAATATCAAAATGTCCCTGCTCATGCTTCAGTAGCTCCTTTTCTGCAACGGTAGGCCGGAACCAGGACAGCTCGGTATCGAGGTAGGGACAGATAGAAACGCTGACCTGCGGAATGCCGCCGCGGACTCTATATTTATAAGACATCCTGATACCGCAGTAAGACATGGCACCATGGTGAGAGGAGGGGTCGGGACGACCCTGGAAATGGGATAATGTCAGCGGACCGGCTCCGTGAAAGATTTCGGAGGTCGAGGCAATGGCCCCCGTGATGCCCACCTCAACCTTCTGACGCGACTGTGCCTGTGCCTGCAAAACAGGAATCGACAGGATCAACATCAGCAGCAGGTGTCTAATCATTTGATTATAAGGTTATTCCGAAGTTAGTCAAAACTGTGAACTTCAGCAATACCCTACCCGGCGCGCATCGGCCTCCTCTCTTACAGTTTAGTATCTTTGGTCACTATGAAAACACACTTCTTCAAACGGATCCTGGTATTTGCAGCAAGTTGCTTTTTCCTGGGTTGTCAACTGGAACAGAAAACGTATAAAACAGAGATGCAGCTCATGCAGGATAGCCTGTTTGCCGCCTTCCCCACAGTCAACCGGGTGGGTGTGGAAGTGAAAACGGACTTCGGCAAGGAGCTGATCGTCACCCTGGGCGATGTGCAGCTTTTTGAGGCCAGCGAAGAACGCAAGGAGGAAGTGTCACGGGAGACAGCCCGGCTGGCAAGGGGTATTTTTGCCGCGGAAGACCTGCCGGGAAAGGGAAAGATGGTTTTCGTACGGGAGGAACAAACCCTGGACACTGAAGATTCTGAGCGCATCACGCTGGATCTTCCACTCCAGAATCAGTAAAAGGTTAAAAAAGGGCACCATTTTTGAATTCCGGCTATAGTCGCTTAGAAAGACCAAAGTTTAAGCACGGTATCAGATGTATAGACAAGTATTTAGGCTGCTGGTAATTACCTTTTTCTCACCCACTTATATTCTCGCTCAATATAATATCAGTGGAACCTTTGTAGATGAAACTGACAATGCTTCCTTGATTGGTGTGGTCGTTCAGTTACAGCATACCACAGATACCTCGGTTCGCAGGGGTGCCGTAACAGATTACGAAGGTCATTTCACCATTCCCGGGCTGCCTGCAGGTCGGTATGAGCTCACCGCACGCTATGTGGGGTTCAGTAACTATTCCAGAACAATTACAGTCGACGGAAATATTTCCCTGGGAACGATCAGACTGGCGGTTGCTGCCACAGAGCTTGAAAATGTGACGGTTGTGGGGCAACAGATCCGTGCTACGCAATCAGGTGATACGACCAGTTTCAACGCCGGTGCCTTTAAGACCAATCCCGATGCCAGCGCAGAGGATCTGATCAATAAAATGCCGGGAATCACCACCAGTGGCGGAACGGTTCAGGCTCAGGGCGAGAATGTTCAGCAGGTGCTGGTCGATGGCAAGCCCTTTTTCGGTGATGATCCTAATGCGGCCCTGAAGAATCTGCCCGCGGAGATCATCGACCGGATCCAGGTGTTCGATCGTCTGAGCGACCAGGCGCAGCTTACCGGGTTTGATGACGGGCAGGCTCAGAAAACGATCAATATCATTACCCGGCCAGGCATGAACACCGGTCAGTTCGGTCGGGTTACCGGAGGCATTGGTTTCAGCGATCTGAACCAGCGGGGTGCCCTGTACGCTATCGGCGGGAATGTGAACTTTTTTGATGGCGATCGCCGGATATCGCTCATTGGACTTTCCAATAATGTGAACCAACAGAATTTCAGTACAGAAGACCTGCTGGGAGTAGTCAACTCCTCCAGCGGTCAGAACCGCGGTGGTGGCCGGGCGGGCGGCAGCAGAGGCGGTGGAAGTCGCGGTGGCGGCGGCAGGACAGACGGAGGATCCAGGGGCGGCGGTGGTCGCGGCGGCAATGCCGGGAACTTCCTTGTGGGTCAGCAGGAAGGGATTACCACAACTCATTCCGTTGGTCTGAACTATTCCGACACCTGGGGCGAAAAAGTGGAGGTAACCGGAAGCTATTTTTTCAATGCCACCGAGAACGAAAACCAGACTGATCTGACGAGGACTTATTTTACCGGGCCTGACAGCAACCTGGTTTATAAGGAATCCGGCAGTACCAACACCCGAAACATCAACCATCGGGCGAATCTGAGGGTAGAATATGAGATAGACTCTGCCAACACGATTATCTTCACACCCAGGTTAAGCATTCAACAGAATGAGTTTTCCAGGGCTATCAGTGGAAACAGCAAGCTGCCGGACAGCAGTCTGATCAACAGCACCGAGAACAGGAATACCTCTGATAATTTTGGATATAACTTCTCCGGGAACCTTGTGTACAGGCACCGGTTTGCGAAAAGGGGACGGACACTGTCGCTGAACCTCAACGGGCAAATGAACAACCGGAGCGGTGATGGTAGTCTTTATTCTGCAAACCAGTACCTCGAAGATAGCAGCCAGACCTATCTGAACACCCTCCTGGATCAGCGCTACGACCTGGAAAGTCAGGGAAATACGGTTTCCGGAAACCTGATGTTTACAGAGCCGCTTACAGAGAAGTCGCAACTGGCCGTGAACTACAGTCCGAGCTTTTCAAGTAACTCCTCCGAAAAAATCACCCGCAGGCGCGACGGGAATGAGTATAGCGATATCGACCCGGTACTTTCCAATCAGTTCGAAAATACCTATACCACGCACCGGGGTGGTTTGAGCTACCGTTTCAATGATCAGAAGCTGATGTATAATCTGGGGCTGAACTATCAACAGGCACAACTGGATGGGACGCAGGTGTATCCTTTTGACACGAGAGTGGAACGGAAATTTGCCAATGTCCTGCCCTCGGCTATGCTGAACTATCGCTTTACCAGAACACAAAACCTCAGACTGATGTACCGGACGGGCACCAACGCCCCTTCTATCAACCAGCTTCAGAATGTGATCGATGTGACCAATCCTCTCTTCATCCGGACTGGTAATCCGGATCTGGCTCAGGATTATCAGCACACCTTGATCCTCAGGTACGGAAACACCAATACCGCTAAATCGACGAGCTTTTTTGCCATGCTTTACGGAAGCATGGTGCAGGATTATATTGGTAATGCCACCTACATACCCCTCCGGGATTCTGTAATTGCCGAAGGTATCATCCTCAACCGTGGGGCGCAGCTCAGCAGACCTGTCAACCTGGATGGGTATTATAGTGTCAGGAGCTTCCTGACATATGGCATGCCCCTGGCGAAGCTAAGGAGCAATCTGAACCTGAACCTGGGCGCTAACCTCAACCGTCTGCCCGCACTGATCAATAATGTGACCAACTATGCGAATAACTATTCCCTCAGTGGGGGCGCCGTGTTAAGCAGCAATATCAGTGAGAATGTGGACTTCACACTCTCCTACACGGGAAACTATAACATTGTAAGAAACACGATACAGACTGCGGCCGATAACAATTACTACTTCCAGAACACTTCTGCGGTCCTCAACTGGATACTGAAGGACAGGATCGTTTTCAACACCAATCTTAATCACAGTCTGTACACCGGACTTTCCGAAGGGTTCAACCAGAGTTTTCTGCTCTGGAATGCTTCACTCGGCTATAAATTCCTGAAAGATAGATCCCTGGATGTACGGGTGACTGCTTTTGATATCCTGAACCAGAACAGGGCTATTGAACGGGAGGTGACCGATACCTATATCGAGGACAGCTTTACCAATGTGCTTCGCCGGTATTTTATGCTGAATGTGACCTATACCCTGCGCAGGTTTGGCGGTGGGGGCAGTACGCAATAGGCATGATCTTAGTGCCTCCTGTGCAATTAACTCATACGGTTATGCAGTATTCAGCTACGAGGATTTATGGTGCAAAAGACTATGTTCTGTCGATTGTAATGATGACGCTGCCCTTTATGCTGGGGTTCGACCTGAAGGATGCGAGGGCCTGGATTCCCGTTTCGCTCGGAGGCGGTGCCCTGGTGTATAGTCTGATCACCAATTATGAACTGGGTGCTGTGAAATGGATGTCAGTCAGCGTCCATCTGCTGCTCGACATGCTTGTGGGCGTGTTACTTGCAGCTTCACCCTGGATTTTTGGTTTCTACGAGCAGATCTTTCTGCCACACCTCGTGCTGGGACTGGTGAATGTGGGGGTGGCCCTGATAACGGCTCTGAAATCTGACGTCGTCAGGCAGGATCCCTGGGTACAGAACCTGAAAACCTACCTGTCGAACCCGGTATTGCACAATTAGGCAGCATTATGGAAGCGTGATACGCTCCAACCGCTCCTTCAGTGCCACGAGCGCTCCCTTTTCTTCAAGCTGCAGCTGGTCAAGATCCAGCAGGAGCTGGGTATTGTGTTTCAAAAGATCATTTCTGAAGGCCTCAAACCGCGACCAGCGATGCTCCTGAGGCAGTTTGGAGATCAATCTGCTGCAGATCCGTTCTCCGTATTCACAAAGCAGGAGCCTGCTGATGGTGACTGTAGTAGCGTATAGAGCGGGTCCCTGCTGTTCGTTGATCTCAACCGGGTCTCCGGGTTCGAGCGAATAGAGGTAGTTGTAAAAAGCCTGGAACTCCTCTTTATTTATGGCGTCTGATATCCCGTAATCCGGACCGCCCTGCTTGACGTACTCGAGGTGGATCTGGATGATATTAGTCAGAAATTGCAGGTAAGGAGCGAAATGAGGCTGGTCCTTTTTTAAAAGTAGTTGAGTTTTTATATTTCCGTTATGCACTGATTCCATCTGCGACGCCGTTTCTATAAAGTTAATCCTTAACTGCTGATTATCAAGGGCGAAGCGAGCGTTTTTAACAAAACGCGGGCCGGTAGCTGTTGGAAGAGAAATGGCAGATGATGACTTACTGCAGATTTTATTTTTCTATCTTACAAACAAATTCTTCAAGTCGTACGTCTAACAAGAAAAACCAACAGTATGAGAAATTTATTTACAACACTTGTCCTGATACTCTTTGCCTTTCAGGTATCGGCACAGTGCACTGCATCATTCAATCTGGTGCAGGGGCCGGGTGCTAACCAGGCAACATTAACGAACACCTCAACCTGGACCCCGGTGCCTGGATCGACGCCCATGTTCTACGTGAACTGGGGTGATGGTCCAAACATCGTGTACATTAGCCCTACACAGTCTTTGACCCATACTTATACCACTCCAGGCACCTACAGTGTTTATATGCATATGATATACACCGATAGCCTGAACAATTTCACTCTGATCTGTGCTGATTCTCTGTTACAACAAGTAACTGTTGCCAATTCCCCCTGTGCCAGTACGTTCACCTCGACTGATCTTGGCAACGGAAACTTCAGCTTTTCCGCCACCAATGTCGGAGGTGCAACGAACCCTGTCTACGCGTGGGATTTCGGTGATGGAAACAGTGCTACCGGACAGAACGTGAACCACACTTATACGCAGAACGGAGCGTTTACCGTTACGCTGACCACTACTGACGGTCCTGCCTGTACGTCACAGATTTCTTCAACAGTAAACGTATTCACCGGCACGATCAACTGTAGTCAATACAATGCATCCATTTATAACTCCGTGAGCAATCTGAACGTATTATTCACCAATGCCTCAACACAGGTGAACATCCCCGGTGCTAATATCTATCGTCAGGCTACCTGGGATTTTGGTGACGGCAACGGTGTTACTACGATGAATATCAACTACTCTCATAACTACGCAGCGGCTGGTACTTACAACGTACAGTTGATCAACCGCTGGGTGGATACCTTCAACCAGATCGTTTATTGTATTGACACTGCGTACACTACAGTAACTACCACCACCCCTCCTCCACCACCGAACCTTCTGGATGGCTATATCATGTGGGACAGTACTTTATCCTGGGGGTCAGCGACGTTTAAAGTATGGCTGATCGAACACGATAGTGCTGCAAATACCCTTACGGCCGTCGACTCAACGATCGTTCAGGGATGGCCTCCGGTACACTATGTTTTCAATGGCCCCGCTACAGGAGCCTATCGTGTGAAGGCAGCCGTGATGAATGGCAGTCCTGGTGGTCAGGGTCTGATCCCAACTTACCATGATTCTGTTCTTTACTGGAACCAGGCCAGCCTGATCCTCCACAGCGGTGGTTCTTCAACCGGCAACCACATCATGATGAGAACCGGCACGGTTACTTCCGGTCCCGGATTCATTGGTGGTAACATCAGCCAGGGAGCCAATAAGGGAACAACAGGCGGCGTACCTAACCTCCTCGTGATCCTGAGAGATGCTAATGACAACCTCGTGAAGTTCACTTACACCGATATGAATGGCGACTATGCTTTCAGTAATATCGGAGCGGGTACGTTCACGGTTTATCCTGAGCTGATGAACTGGTACACAACGCCTTCAGCACCGATCGTGATGACAGGAGCACCGACCCTCGTGAATGCTATCAATTTTAAAAAGACAACAACAGAGATCATCCCTGTTACCCAGTCAGTAGCTGGTGTTGAAGCCGCTTCTCTGGCCAGCATCTTCCCGAACCCAAGTCAGGGTCTGGTGACCATTCGCTGGAATGGCAGCCAGATGGTGAATGTTCAGGTGTTTGACGTGACCGGAAGAATGGTGGCACAGACTCAGTTGAACCCAAGTCAGGAGCAGACACTGGAGCTGGATCATCTGAACACCGGACTCTATCTGTTCAAGCTCTCCAACGATCAGGTGGCTGAAACACACAGGATCCTGATCAACAAATAATGTATTTGTTTGTGTTTAATAATGAAGAGGCTGCCCGTTACCGGGTAGCCTCTTTCGCTGTTATCCTGCCTGTATTTTAAGCAAACTTTATAACTACCTTGGTTATATTTGCGTGGAGCGCTAATTGAAAATCCAGAATCACACCTTGAGTATGCACGTCCTTTTTACCCGTAGGTTTCTTTTGATCATCTTTTTATGCCTGGGCCTCACAGGCATCTCAAAAGCACAGGACGATATCCAGACGTTTCGCAATTTCCAGTTCTCCTTCAGCAGGGTCAGTCAGGCCTGGATGAAACATAACGATTCGGTCGCCAGGATGTTTCAGGCAAAGGGTATTGCTTATCCGCCACACGAGATCTACCTCCGCTCCTTCAAAGCCAGTAATGAGCTGGAGCTCTGGGCCAGGAATGATGATACATCCGCATATAGTCTGGTCAAGACCTACCAGGTGTGCGCCCTCTCCGGAATCCTTGGCCCCAAAAGAATGGAGGGCGACCTGCAGGTGCCGGAGGGTTTTTATTTTATAGAAGACTTCAACCCAAAGAGTGATTTTCACCTGTCCATGCTCATCAACTATCCGAATTATTCCGATCAGTTGCTTGGTGACAAGAAGCGTCCTGGCGGTGATATCTATATTCATGGTGGTTGTGTAACAGTGGGTTGTCTGCCCCTGACTGATGTGTTCATTCAGGAACTATATGTATTATGTCTGAACGCCCGTCTGAATGGACAGAGCTACATCCCTGTTCATATTTTCCCCACCCGGTTTGACAGGGCCGGACTTAATTTCCTCGGAAAGACCTATACCAATGATCTTGAAAAGCAAAAGTTCTGGGTCAATCTAAAAGCCGGGTTTGATTACTTCGAGCAGAACAGAAAGCTGATGCCGGTGATGTATGATACTGAGGGCAGGTATGTTTTTTAGTCGTTAGCCGTTAGTCTAACTGGTATTCATGAACGGCTTACTGAACTGGTATTTGATAGTATCATAGTTCCTGCCACCGATTTCCCTCTAACAAACAAGGAGCGTAAGACCAAAACTGATCTGCATGACAGCCGTACGATAGTACTCGTTAGCCGTTAGTCTCACTGGTATTCATGAACGGCTTACTGAACTGGGATTTGATATCATCATAGTTCCTGCCACCGATTTCCCTCATCCAGACAAGGAGCGTAAGACCAAAACTGATCCGCATGACAACCGTACGATAGTAGTCGTTAGCTATTAGTTGTTGGATTTAGGGTAGGATCGATAGACCCTGGTGTCTGAGATCACAAATTATTAAGAACGGTGGACAGGCTGAAAAAGTGGTTAATTGTTAGGTAACAAACGCTACCAGCGACCACTGGCTCCTCCACCACCAAAACCACCGCCGCCGAAGCCACCGAATCCTCCACCTCCGAATCCACCACCACCACCGAAGCCGCCGCCACCGAATCCACCACCGATCCAGGGTCCACCCCAGCCGCGATGACCGCGACCGCTCATGTAGTTTCCGCCGCCTCCGCCAATCTTACTAATGATCCAGAGGATGAAATAGATGATGATGATCAATACTACTATACCGCCGATGGGCGTGCCTTTGCGTCTTTTATCCGAAGCCTCGGCCGTGTACTCTCCTTTGGTGGCCGCGACAATCGCATCGACTCCCTGATTAAATCCCTCGTAGTAATTCCCTGACTTGAAATGAGGTACGATCTCATTCCTGATGATACGTCCGCTCATGGCATCTGTAAGTGCGCCTTCTAGCCCATAACCCGTGGAGATATTGACGGCTCTGTCGTCCATGGAAGCAAGCAGCAAGACGCCATTATCCTTTCCACGACGCCCGATACCCCAGCGGTTGGCCAGCTCTACAGCATACTGAGCTACCTCATAGCCTCCAAGGTTCCTGACGGTGACGATCGTGATCTGTGTTGAAGTGGTCTCGTCAAACTCCACCAGTTTCGCTTCCAGTTCCTGAACCTGCCGGGCATCCATCATTCCGGCAAAATCGTTCACCAGCCGCGGAGGATTGGGTGGAGCAGGGAAATCCTTATCGGACTGTGCATATCCCTGAACAGCAAGCGTCAGGGTAATTATTACCAGTAGAAAAGAACGCAGGAACCTTTGGGAGACTAGTAGCATCAAACTCATTTACCAAAAACAATTTCGTCCGGCAGCTCATTCTTATGAACTGCAGGATCATAAGGAAAATGGGTGGCCAGGGCCTCACCCAATTCATGGATACAGGCAGCAAGGCCCTCACTGATCCTGCCCTGTTTCAGCCAGGAAACCAGTTCGTCGGCAGCATGCTTCCAGAACGCGGGTCCACCCGCTTTTTCATAGATCTGCTCATCTCCGAATATGGCAAACTGATGATCATCAAGTGCCATGTAAACCAGAACAGCATTCCGGCGCTCTGTCTGATGCATGTTCAGAGAAGCGAATAACTCCCGGACCCTGTCCATGGCATCTACATATTCACAGTTAGACTCGATGAAGATGCGGATCTCTCCTGTAGTCTTCGCCTCAGCGGCACGAATAGCGGCTACAATGCGATCCTGATCATCGTCATCAAGTAACTGTTTCTTCTTAAACGGGTTAAGATTCATAACTGGCTTTATTCAAATTGTACGGTAGGTGCTCTCTGTGCGGCCTCATCTGCTTCAAATGTGCCTTTACGTTCAAAGCCAAACATGCCCGCCCAGATATTTGTTGGGAACCTGCGGACCATCGTATTGTACTGCTGCACAGACTCGTTGAAATTCTTCCTGGCTACAGTGATCCGGTTCTCAGTACCCTCCAGTTGATCCTGCAGTGAGAGGAAGTTCTGATTGGCTTTAAGATCGGGATAACGTTCTACCACTACCATCAGTCGGCCTAAAGCCTGAGACAGTTCACCCTGAGCCTGCTGAAACTGCTGCAGCTTTTCAGGAGTGAGATTCTCAGGATCCACCTGCACCGAAGTTGCTTTTGCTCTTGCGTTGACCACTGCTTCCAGTGTATTCCTTTCGTGTCCTGCAGCACCCTTGACCGTGTTCACCAGATTGGGCACCAGGTCTGCCCTACGCTGATACTGGTTCTGTACTTCTCCCCATTTTGCTTTTACGTTTTCGTCCTGCTGCACAAGGTTATTATAACTACCACAACTCATGCAACCGCCAATCAGTAATAAGCCTAGAACAACGAATAGAATGACTGAGCCTTTTTTCATTTGTTATTGATTTTGACCAAAAATAAGAAGATTGATGAACTAGCCTTAAGGAGTTCCTCAGGCATTCCCAGAACCTGTTTTCTGAAGAGACCTTCATTGTTTACTTTTGCGGCCGTTTTAAGACGGATTGGTGAATCTTCCTATCCGATCATCAATTGCTGCGGGTCTGATCATTTCAATACTAAAGGAAGACCTGCTCAATCGCTGTACCAGGACATTTATCGATACTTTCAGGAATAAGAACATCAATATCAGGAATGAGGTGTTATCGGGACTTACGGTGGCGGTGGCCCTCGTTCCTGAAGCAGTGGCTTTTTCACTTATTGCGCAGGTGAGTCCTCTCATCGGGTTAGTCCCGTTCCTTTTTCTCTTGCTTCAGATGACGCTCGATCAGCTTTAGGGTATGTTTCAGGCTCTGAGGATCGTCCCAGGAGAAATGGCCGGGAATCACAAACTCAGGTTCCGGGTAGTGACCTATTAGCTTCCTGACCGATCTTGCCCATTCCTCCGGGTCAGCATCAGCGGTGTTTCCCAGGTCCTTACTCTGTGTGCTCTTCACGAAGCAACCACCGTATAGGATCCTGTGATCCGGGAACCATATCACTATATTATCTTCCGTATGTCCTTTGCCCGGGTAAAAGGTCTCAATTCGATAGCCTCCAAAGACTATAGTAGTATCCGTTGCAAATCCGAAAGCCGGTACGTCATTTCCCTCCGCTGCGGCCAGTGACCGTGTTTGATGTGTCGACAGCGTAGTCACTCCTGCCTGGTCGAGGCTGCTGACACCTGCTACCCTGTCGTCGTGGTAATGGGTGGAAATGACAAGGCGGGGTTTCTGGCCATGGCGTGACAACATGCTGTCCAGCAATGGTTGAAGCTGCGTCGTATCCCAGGGAGTATCAAACATGAGGATTCCCCGGTTCGTTACGAGGTACATAGAATTGGAGGGAAACAGATTTCCTCCAAAGTCGCGATAGGTGGTGTACACAAAGAAACTATCGGTAAGATGCCGGATCTGCAGGGGTTGCGAAAGGCCTTGTGCGAACGAAACTGCAGGAAACAGAGAAAACAGTATCAATTTCAGGGAATGTCTGAACATGTGGTGCAAATTACCGGTAATATCAAAAATAAAGGCGGGTATCGCTACCCGCCTTTCTAATACCAAAAACGATTATTGTGCTTGTTTGAACTCCCTGGTTTCACCTTTTTTCTGATGGGGGGCATTTTTTCTTGCTTTCAGATTTGCCTTCCGCTCATTCATTTTCTTCATCCTTTCTGCCTTCATCGCCTGGTGCTTTTCATATTGCTCCGGCGTAAGGATAGATTTCATCTTAGCCTCGCGCTCGTCACGCATCTTTTTAAACTGATCTTTGTTGGCGTCACGCTGATCCTTCTTATACGCCTTCATCTTGTTGGCCGACTGCAAATTGAGCTCGTAAATGGCCTTTTTCTGGTCTTCCGTAAGCTGAAGTGCTTCTTTCATGCGTTCTGCCTGACGTTCTGCACGCTGCTCCGGAGTTACTTTTGTTCTGGTTTTCTGAGCTTCCTGTGCGGTAGCTGCATAGCCGATGCCCGTTACAAGGGCCAGCATTAATACTATCTTCTTCATCTGAATGATTTTGTTCTTTGAATAACCAATTTGGGGCCAAACTCGACTGAACGAAAAAAAATATTGTTAATGACTATTCAAAATCCTCATAAAGAAGGTATTTCTTCCGGATCTTTTTGAAAATCTCCAGGTCCTTTTGCCAGCTCTCCCTGATCGATTCTTCTGATTTTCCCTGCTGGATCATCTGCCGCAGACTGGAATTGCCTGCCAGCTTATCGAAGAAATTATTAAAGAACTTGTCTTTTGCCGGATACCAGCTGTATGCCTGAATGAGCGGTTTTAACTGCAGACGGTTATCTACCATTTTCAGAGCCTCCTCTGCATCCCGCGCCCAGAGCTCACCATAACATCTCTTTCCCTCATGCATAGGTTTGGAGGCACCTGTGGTGCTTTCAGGAATGAAAAAATAACTGGCTTTACCTTCAAATGCCGGGTGGCCCCATTGCTGGAACGGCTGTTCCGTTCCCCGGCCGACACTTACGACGGTGCCTTCAAAAAAGCAGAGGGAGGGATAAAGGTAGATGGCCGCCTGGTGTTTAAGATTGGGAGAAGGCGCCACTGGTAGCTCGTAACGGGTGTTGTGGGTGTAATCGTCGATGGGGATCACCTTCATTGAAAGTCCTTCGGTGCCTTCCACCCATTGCTCTCCGATAAGCATGTGGGCATATTCACCTACCGTCATACCATATACAACGGGAATCCTTTGCATACCGACGAATGACTTCTGAGCGGGTTCCAGTACAGGGCCGTCTACATAGTGACCGTTCGGATTGGGCCGGTCCAGGACCAGCAGTTCCTTGCCGTTTTCGGCACAGGCTTCCATCATGTATTCAAGACTGGAGATATAAGTATAGAACCTTACCCCCACGTCCTGGAGGTCGTAAATGACAATATCAACGTCTTTTAGCTGACTGGCGGAGGGCTTTTTATTGTTCCCGTACAAGGAGATAACCGGGAGGCCGGTTTTGGGATCTACATCGCTTTTGACATGTGCACCTGCGTCTGCTGTCCCCCTGAAGCCGTGCTCCGGTACAAATACCTTCACTACCTCCACTCCTCGGGACAGCAGCGTATCCAACAGCAGACGCTCACCGACCCTCGCGGTCTGGTTGATCAGCAATGCCACTTTCTTTTGCTCCAGCAAGGGAAGATATTCATCCATCTTCCAGGCACCCGGAATGACCTGTTTTTCAGTCTCCTCAATGGCCGCAACCGGGGTGTTTTCTGTCTGTGGCTGCGCACAGGCGGAAGTTATTAGAAAAAATGAACCTGCTAAACTTTGTATGAACCAGTGCCTCATATTCTTCTGACGATTTTAACCAAAGATACCCCCGGTGAACAGATATAAACACGTAACTTGCCACAATTATATTTTTTAAAACAATTATTCATGCAACAAGTTAAAACAGGCGACACTGTTCGCGTTCACTATCACGGAAAACTCACCAATGGAACAACCTTCGATAGTTCTGAGGGTCGTGATCCACTGGAGTTCACAGTGGGGAATGGCCAGGTGATCAAAGGTTTCGACGACGCGCTGATGAACATGCAACCAGGCGAAAAAAAGACAGTTCAGATACCCGTTGATCAGGCTTATGGTCAGCGTAATAATGATATGATGATGGAATATCCCAAATCTGAGTTTCCTGCTGATATGAATCCGCAGGCGGGAATGGAACTCCATATGAGTGATAATCAGGGTAATGTTTTTCCAGTTGTGGTCACAGAAGTCAAGGAAGAGGTAGTAATTCTGGATGCCAACCACCCTCTGGCAGGAGAAGACCTCGTGTTTGATATCGAACTGGTCTCTATCGCCTAAGTGTAAATGACCTTCAAAAACGGCTGATTTCGCAGGAAGTCAGCCGTTTTTTATTGAAACCCACTGTTTTTTGAGGCAATTTTAAGAGTTTCAGGCAGTTAATCGGCCTCCGAAATGCCTGAAGAAGGTTTAAATTGCAGCGTTATTTAACTATGAGCAAGCCAGGTTCCCGACGGCCACTTCCTTTCAGGAGGCTCAATGCGCCTTACCGGGTCGTGTTTATCGATGATAATTCCCTGGAAGAGGTAGCCAGTTTCAGTCTGACCAAAAGCAGGATGTACATACTGTTCAGTACCATTTTTGTCGTGATTGTGACGATTACCGTCCTGATTCTCCTGTTTACACCGCTCAAATATTATATTCCTGGCTACGGGGATAACAGGGCGCAGATCGAGGTCATTCGCATGAAGCAGAAGGTAGATTCCCTGGCCGATCTCGTGACCGCAAGGGACACCTATACTGAGCATCTGAAGAAGGTGATCGTCGGTGATTATAAGGGTATTTCAGATACGAGTCTGCTGGATCTGGACAAGGTAAGAAAGGAAGATATGAACAGTATCATTCCTTCCACGAAAGATATCAGGGATGAAGCACTACCGAAAAGGTAGTAATTGTTTATATATGAAGCAGGGTAATAATACTTCCTGGATGAAGTTTCTTGGCCTGGGAACCCAGTGGGCCGTAATGCTGCTATTGGCTTCCTGGGGAGGCTACGAGCTGGACCAGCGCACCGGATGGAAGTTTCCTGTATTTTTGATTGTGTTGCCGCTGCTCGCATTGGGTTATTCACTTTGGAGCCTGATCCGGGAACTTAACAAGCCAGGTAAATAAATGAGACCATCTTTTGTTCTGATCATTGCAGGTATTTTCCTTGTACTTACAGGTATTTTTTACACTTTACAGGTAACAGTTCCTGCCTACCGTTTCTCAGTACTGATGGGTGGTAATATCATTATGGCTCTGGTGGTGTTGCTCAGCTACGGAGTGGTTAGGAAACAGATTGCAGAAAGACCGCAGGCATTTGTAAGAGGCGTTTATGGTGCCAACCTGCTCAAGCTGATGATCTGCCTCGTGAGTTTCCTGATCTATGCCCTGCTCGACCGCAAGAATATCCATATACCCAGTCTGTTTATCTTATTCGGAATTTACGCAGTGTACACTGCTGCAGAGACCTGGTACCTGACCAAACTAGCTAAGGGAGTGAAATGATATGAAGAAGCAGGAAACCTCTATTTACCTTCTCAACAAATTCTTACCTGAGGGTACGTTCGATCTGATCGCACCCTTCTTTCAGAATCATACCATTCATCTGACGCTGACACATGAGCGTAAAAGTGTACTGGGCGATTACCGGCATCCTACCAGAGATGTGCCCTATCACAGAATCAGCATCAACGTGAATCTGAACCCCTACTCCTTTCTCATTACGCTTTTACATGAGCTGGCACATCTGCTGGTGTATGTACATTTTAAGCATGATGCACCGCCTCATGGCAAAGAATGGAAAACACAATTCAGGCATATACTCATTCCTTACATCGGTAAAGGGTTTTTTCCAAAGGATGTTGAAAAGGCGCTGATCTCCTATCTGCATAATCCTGCGGCGAGTACCTGTACGGATCCTACGCTCTATAAGGCATTATACCGGTATGATGAACAGAAACCGGGCTATAAACTGGTGGATGATCTGGAAGTTGGCCAATGGTTTGAAACCGATGATGGCCGTCTGTTTGAGAAACTGGAACAGCTAAGAACCCGTTGCCGATGCAAAGAACTTAACACAAACAAGATTTACCTCTTCCAGGGAATCGTTGAGGTTCGGCAGATCCGCAGAGACCGACGCCGGATTGCCTGAGCCGGATATCTTATTTTCGCAAATCCTGTAATACAAGTACAATATGAATTTTAAATCTGTTTTGATTACAGCATCAGCGGCCTGTTTCCTGATAACAGGTGCTTATGCCGGTGGAAAAGAAAAGAAATCAGGGAAAAAACTGCTTGACCCGGCTAATATGGATACTTCCGTGAAGCCTGGCGACAATTTCTTCCTTTATGCCAATGGTGCCTGGCTAAAGAATAATCCGGTGCCGCCCACAGAAACCCGCTGGGGTAGTTTCAATGAGCTTCAGGAAAACAATTTCAAAGCGCTTCACGCACTATTGACCGAAGCCGCCGCTAAGAAACATGCGGATACAAAGTCAGCCGAGTATAAGGTAGGTGCTTTCTACCGCACAGGTATGGACACCGTTGCCATAGAGCAACTGGGCATGCAGCCTGTAAAACCATTACTATCCGAGATCGATAAGATATCCAACCCTGAAATACTGTTGAATACCATTGCGAAATTTCAGACGAAAGGCATGGGTGTCCTATTCGGCTTCTATGTTTTTCCGGATGATAAGAATGTAACCAAACAGGTACCGCAGTTCTACCAGGGTGGATTAGGTCTTCCCGATCGTGACTATTACTTTAATGAGGATGCCAGGTCCAAGGAACTTAGGAACGCCTACAGGAACTATCTGAGGCAGATGATGGGACTGATCGGCGTCGAGAATCCTTCCAATGCTGCCGAGGCAGTGTATAAGCTGGAAACACAACTGGCGAGGGCCTCGATGACAAGGGTGGACATGCGTGACCCCTATAAACTGTATAATAAGTTTACAAAGCAGGAGCTCGCAAAGAATTTTGAGCTTTTCGACTGGACCAGCCTGACTGAGATCATGCGCATCGGTAGTGAAACCGAGTTTATCATCGGACAGCCGGAGTTTTTCAAAGAGGTTGGCAAGCAGATGAAAGAGGTTCCTGTTGAAACCTGGAAAAACTACCTCAAATTCCATGTGGTAAACGATATGGCTCCGTACCTCAGCTCCCGGTTTGCTGACGCCCGCTTTGCTTTTTACGGCACAGCAGTCAGGGGACAGCAGGAACAACAGCCCAGGTGGAAGAGGGTACTTCAGGTGGTCGATGGTTCTATCGGCGAACTTCTGGGACAGATGTATGTATCAAAGCATTTCAAACCGGAAGCCAAAGAACGCATGCTCGCTCTTGTGAACAACCTGCAGGAGACTTACGCAGAGCGTATCAAGCGCCTCGACTGGATGAGCGAACCTACAAAGCAAAAGGCCCTGGCCAAATTGAATACGTTCATGAAAAAGATTGGCTATCCTGATGAGTGGAAGGATTATAAACGCGTACTCATCTCTGATAAGAGTTATGTAGATAATGTACTGGCCGCCGCCGCTTTTGAATACGATTACAACATCAGCAAGCTTGGCCTTCCCGTCAATAGGGCTGAATGGCATATGACACCTCCCACGGTGAATGCCTACTATAATCCTGCTTTCAATGAAATCGTATTCCCTGCCGGTATTCTTCAATATCCTTTCTTCGATTTCAGCGCAGACGATGCCGTCAACTACGGCGGTATCGGTGCCGTGATCGGTCACGAGATGACGCATGGTTTTGACGATCAGGGACGGCAGTATGATGCGGATGGCAACCTGAATGACTGGTGGACTCCCGAGGATGCTGATCAATTCAACAGACGCGCGCAGGTGGTGGAACGCCAGTTCAATGACTATGCCGTACTCGACACAGTCAAAGTAAACGGTAAGCTTACACTGGGAGAAAACCTGGCTGATCTGGGTGGACTCTCAATCGCTCTGGAGGCATTCAAGAAAACGGAGCAGTATAAAAGCCGCAAGAAGATAGATGGCTTTTCACCGGAGCAGCGTTTCTTCCTCTCCTGGGCTCAGGTCTGGAGGGCCAATACCCGTCCGGAAGAACTGGCTTCCAGAATTGTTACAGATCCGCACTCTCCCAATGAGTGGAGAACAAACGGACCGCTCAGTAATATGTCTGAGTTCTATGAGGCTTTCAATGTTCGTCCAGGCGACAAAATGTATCTGCCCGAGAACCAACGGGCGAATGTCTGGTAAGCCACCCGGGTGATTGAAAAAGGGCATCGGTGTTTAAACATCGATGCCCTTTACTTTTTCGAGGTGTGTTCTAGGTGGGTTAAAAAGAAAAGCACCGGTAGAAACCGGCGCACATCTAGAATTGATTACCCATTACTTCTTTTGTTGGTCAGCTAATGACCGTTTACAAACAATAAGACAATTAGAAACCGATAATCGTTGGCCCTGATTGTGTCAGAGTTTTGTAATTCTCTGATTGTGTTACCATTCAGTTTCGCTACTTCCCACTCTCACCTGGATGGCACTCATGCTCAGCCCGAGACGAACGCCCACTGTTTGCGTGTCGAAGCTGTTCCAGGCATGGACCAGGTCGAGCCGGAACATCCTTAGTTTGCCGAATCCGAGATTATCCAGACCGGCAAACGCTTCAAGATGGTAGAAATTTTCATCGACATAATAGAGATTACTACCCCCTACAAGATGCCAGCGCAATCTTCTGAAGAGGGGGATCTTGTTCGTCAGAAAGCCTT
>JAEYQO010000043.1 GCA_023409975.1 Bacteroidota bacterium
CATAGGGTTTATATGACACCAGTAGGACACCAATATGACGTATGTACGACACCGTCCCCTCGTATTATGCCAGTTAGTTGGGACCTACAAGGAAGGTACAAGGAACCTACAAGGAAGGTAGCTGGTACCTCGAAGGGCTTTGGTACTTAGCTAACTGATCAATCGGGTTTTTTTTCGAATCCCGTCTCTCAGATATTAGTTTTCCCCGGACAACAGTGTTTTCGTTACTAAAACTCCACCTGTTACCCCCTTAACAACTCCTGTCATTTTACTACCTTGCAGCCGCAAATAAAGGCAGATGGCTTTCTCCCAAAACAGTGCATCATTATTGAATCCAACACCGATCGAACAATTACAGAACGCCAGAGTGGCTGTGGTAGCCACCGAATGGAATGACAAGATTGTGGAGGCCCAGCTAGCTGGGTGTAGAAGACTATTGGACCGATATGGTGCTGTGCTCACTGAGCAGATTCTGGTGCCAGGGAGTTTTGAGCTTCCGTTCGCCTGTAAAGCCGTCTGGGAAAAATCACTTAGACTACCTTCAGAACAAAGACCAGAGGCTATCATAGCATTTGGGGCGGTTATAAGAGGTGGCACACCGCATTTTGAATACGTTTGCAAAGCAGTCACCGAAGGAATCCTTCAACTCAACCTTACGCTGCCAGTTCCTGTAATCTTTGGCGTTCTGACACTGGATACAGAGGAGCAAGCCTGGGAACGACTCGGCGGCCCTCATGGACATAAAGGTGAGGAGGCGGCCCTTACTGCACTGAAGATGATCAACTTTTGCCGCTCCGGGAATACTGATTCCCAATAAAACCGTAACAATGGAAGTTCAGCTTTTTATACCTTGTTTCGTAGACCAGCTCTTTCCCGAAACGGGGATGAATATTGTTAAAGTACTGGAGAAGCTAGGCTGCAGAGTGGTCTATAATCCGAATCAAACCTGTTGTGGTCAGCCGGCATTCAATGCTGGTTTCTGGGATGAGGCCCGGTCGGTAGCTACCAAATTCATTACTGATTTCGAAGGCGAAGGATATATTGTGGCTCCGAGCGGATCATGCACCGGATATGCCAGAAATTATTTCGATAAGCTTTTTACAAATACCGCAGAACATAATAAAAGCCGGCAGGTGAAGAAACGAATGTATGAGTTTACGGAGTTTCTGACAGAGGTTCTGAAAGTTGACGATCTTGGAGCCAGGTTAGAGGGTAAAGCTACCTATCACGATGCCTGCGGCGCCCTGAGAGAATGTGGGATTAAATCTGGTCCGAGGCAACTGCTTTCCAAGGTTGATGGTTTGGAGTTGGTTGAAATGAAAGAAGCTGAAACCTGTTGCGGTTTTGGTGGAACTTTTGCTGTGAAGTTTGAGCCTATATCAATTGGGATGGCGCAGACTAAAGTCTCCAGTGCACTGGAAACTGGGGCATCGTACATTATATCCACCGACGTAAGCTGTCTGATGCATGTGCAGGCCTACATAGACAAGCACAATCATCCGCTAAAGACGCTACACATCGCTGACGTCCTGGCGAGTGGATGGTGAAACATCCGGTTTACAACCTCGAGATTCTGATTGAGATCCGTTCGCCTCTGGATTTTCTGAGTGCCAGATGATGGTAACAAAGAGCCATTTCATCCAGAAGACTGACGGATTCCTCTCCTCCGAAATCGTGGCAATCGCTGAAACCAAGGTCACGGGCGACGATGCGAGCCATAGCCTTTGCCTTGAGATCGTCACCAGCAACGAACATCTGTATCGCCTGTTCTCCGCCGGGAGCATCACCAAGAGGATCGAATCCCGCAGCATTGAAACATTTGGCTATATGCTTTGCACCTGTGATTGCTTTGATGGCATGGAGCGAATTGACATACTCCCCTGTCTGAGTTGTCCGGACAAGCGTGGTATCGATAATCATCTTACTACGAACGTCATCAAGGAGATAGCTCATTTCACGAACATCCTGTTGAGCAGTCGCCATGATAATAACATCTGCATCGATCGCGGCTAGATCGACTGTAGTAATAGCAATGTTCTCAAACTCATCAACCAGATAATCAAATAGAATTTCCTGATCTTCCTTTATTCCTATGGAAATATTATGTCCGGCAAGTGCAAGGCCGTGTGCGAGCACAGCGCTGGTTTTTTCATTGCCAATAACAGCAATATTCATACAGGCAAATGACTTGTAACCCATGTAAAATGGTTTATCGCGTAAAAGTTTTTAGTAATAGAAATGGTACAGGTAAAAACGCTCCTCTGTTCAGGGGTAATTTCTGTTGCTTTCCTATACAAATTTGCTATGTGAAATCCATTAAAACAAGGACTAATTAGCCTGTCAGGCAGCCTTTTCAGAGGATACATGTGGATACCTCAAATAAGCATTTGATGAGAACACAAGTACAGATTTTCGAATTCTTACTACATTCGGTTAATGAGTTGTTAATCTGGATTTGGACGATTCCCAGAAACAAAAAAACACCTGAATGGTGCAGGTGTTTCAATACAATATATGGATTGGCTAGATCAGAGACGCATCCAAAGTGATCTCACAGTTATAGGCCTTCGAGACGGGACAATTAGACTTGGCATCCTCTGCACATTCCTGAAATTTAGCGGCGTCTATCCCGGGGACCTTTGCTCTGAGGACCAGTTCGCTCTTTGTGATTGCACCGTTATCCAGGGTGATATAGCAATCGGTATGAATCTCGTCAGGCGTGAATCCTGCAGCGCCTAACACGAAAGACAACTTCATAGAGAAACAACCTGCATGGGCTGCCGCCATCAATTCTTCAGGATTTGTACCCTGACCATCTTCAAAACGGGTACTATAGGAATACTGAGTATTAGCCAGGACACCACTTTGAGACTTCAATGTACCATTCCCCTCTTTTCCGGAGCCTTTCCAAATGGCAGTAGCATTACGTTTCATATTCTTAAATTTTATTGGTTAAAGACGACCAAAGATAAGGAAGTACACCCAGCGATTCGTGGTCGTCCGGCAAAAAGGCCTGACCGTATCCGGAATAAAATGACTGACAGGAAGATAGGCCCTGAATGGTTCAGGACTGTGCCGGGAAGGAGTGTTGATGGTTTCAGGACGATACTGTGCTATAGCTGTCCGTCAGCTATCCGTCAGCTATTTTATCAGCATTGTAGTTTATCTCCATAAAAGTCTGCTGACCCCGTGTTAATCTAGTTAATATCCGGCTGAATGTACTCCGTGAATAGGTAAACGCATCAACATTGTCAGAAGCATATGCATACAACGAGTCAGGAAGTATTCATTCGGCGTTGTGGATTCCCAAGAAACTGTTTTGATAAAACCTGCTGTTGGCTAACTTTGCAGTCCATTTCCACATTTACATCATGCAGCCATCTGTAAAAATCTTCTCCGGTACTAACTCACAGTACCTGGCTGAGAAAATTGCAAAATCGTTCGGTAAAAAATTAGGCAAACTGGAAATTCCCAAGTTTAGTGATGGAGAATTTCAACCCATCTTCCAGGAGTCTATCCGGGGCGATTATGTTTTTCTGGTTCAGTCGACGTTCGCGCCTACTGACAATCTGATGGAGCTTCTGATGATGATAGATGCAGCGAGGAGAGCTTCAGCTGGCTACATTACCGCTGTGATACCTTATTTTGGTTTTGCTCGTCAGGACAGGAAGGACAAACCGAGGGTATCCATCGCATCCAAGCTGGTAGCCAATCTATTAACAACAGCCGGGGCTGACCGGGTCATTACGATGGACCTTCATGCACCACAGATCCAGGGCTTTTTTGATATACCCCTTGATCACCTGGAAAGTCTGGCCATATTCATCCCATATATCGATAATCTTAAGATAGAAAACCTTATCTTTGCGTCCCCTGACGTAGGCAGCACCAATAGAGTAAGAGAAGTTGCCAAGTATTTCGAGCTTGACATGGTGATTTGTGACAAGCAGAGGAAACGGGCTAACGAGGTGGCAGAAATGACCGTAATTGGTGACGTTTCAGGAAAAAATGTAGTTCTTATTGACGATATCTGTGATACGGCAGGCACGCTAAGCAAGGCCGCTGTAGTACTGAAAGAAAGAGGCGCTTTATCAGTACGGGCATTTTGCACCCATCCGGTACTCAGCGGTAACGCTTATCAGAACATCGAAAATTCTGAGTTGGAAGAGTTGGTGGTGTGTGATACGATCCCACTGAAGCAAAGCAGTCCGAAAATTAAGGTACTGCCGACTGCGGAACTGTTTGCAGTAGCTATTCGAAACACGTTTGAGAATAAATCGATCAGCTCCCTGTTTGTACACAGCAGAAGAAAATAAATTAACTAGCTACGGCTGGAAAAATAACGACTGTTTAAGCAACAAAATCCGTCTCCCTGGAGGGACCACCTTTTTTAAATCGTTTTCAACGTCCGGATGTTTGACGGATGATTCGACCGGCGCTGAAAACCAAATGAAAAACAATGAACGTATTAAAAATTGAAGGAACTCGCAGAAGCGAACTCGGTAAAAAAGCTACTCGCCGTCTTCGTTCTGAAGGACAGGTACCTGGTGTAATCTATGGTACTGAAAACATTCATTTCTCAGCTCCCATGCTAACCCTCCGGTCGCTGGTCTACACACCTGACTTTCAAATCGCTGAGATCACAATCGACGGCAAAGCGTACCGTTGTATTATGAAAGACCTGCAATTCGATGTGCTTACTGATGAGCTCAGCCATATCGATTTCCTGGAACTGCAGGAGAATCGTCCGGTTGTTGCTGACCTTCCATTGAAATTCGTAGGGACTTCTGAAGGTGTAAAAGCGGGTGGACGTTTTGAGGTTAAAATGAAGACTTTGAAAGTTCGCACACTTCCAAAATATCTGAAGGAAGCTATCGAAGTAAGCATCGAAGGACTGCAGATCGGTGGAAACATCCGTGTAGAAGACGTAGTTACAGAAAACATGGAGATCATGAACTCTCCACGTATTCCTGTTGCTTCTGTGGTTACTACCCGTGCGCTCCGTCAGGCAGAAAACGAAGAAGCTAAAGCAGCCGCCGGTAAAAAATAACCCGGTTGCACGATATAATGTTACGAGCCCCGCCCATCGGCGGGGCTTTACTTTTACCACCCTTAACAGATCATCCTGATACGCTAAGCCATTCAATATTCTTACCTTTGTCAGCCTGTCTGGTCGGCAGGAGTAACCTATTCGGAAAATATGGCAGAGTTGCTGCAGAAAGAAGTTAATGAGGCCCGGCAGGGAGAGGCATTTGCTCCATTTGCCGATGACCCCAACGAATACAGTAAAAAATTTTATATCGAAAGCTATGGCTGTCAGATGAATTTCTCTGATAGTGAAATAGTCGCTTCGATATTACAGGAAGAAGGTTTTGGTGCCACCCGCAATTTTGAAGAAGCCAGCCTGGTCCTTTTGAATACCTGTTCCATCAGGGAAAAAGCAGAGCAAACGGTAAGGAACCGGCTCCAGGCATTTAGAAAGGTGAAAGAGACCCGCCCTGGAATGTTGATCGGCGTACTCGGATGTATGGCTGAACGACTTAAAGCGAAGTTTCTGGAGGAAGAAAAGCTGGTCGATATTGTGGTAGGGCCAGACGCCTACCGTAGTTTGCCCGGCCTGATCACAGAAGCAGAAGGCGGACAGAAGACTGTAAATGTTCTCCTTAGCAGAGAGGAAACTTACGCAGACATTTCCCCTGTGAGATTGGACTCTAATGGTGTTACAGCATTCGTCAGCATCATGCGCGGTTGTAACAATATGTGTTCGTTTTGCGTAGTGCCTTTCACCAGAGGCCGGGAAAGAAGCAGAGATGCCCAAAGCATCATCGCAGAGTGTCAGGACCTTTTCAACAGAGGTTATAGAGAGGTAACATTGCTTGGTCAGAACGTTGACAGTTACTGGCATGAGGAGGTGACTTTTGGAAAACTACTGACCCTGGTAGCTGCCATTTCGCCGCTTTTAAGGGTTCGTTTCAGCACCTCTCATCCTAAAGACATCACGGAAGAGGTATTACAGGCGATGGCGGCTCATGCCAACATCTGCCGGTATATCCATTTGCCGGTGCAAAGCGGAAACACCAGGATCCTTCAATTGATGAACCGTACCTATACGAGGGAATGGTATCTCAACAAGGTGAAAAGAATTCGTGAAATCATGCCAGATTGCGGCCTGAGTACGGATGTCATTTCCGGGTTCTGCACTGAGAGCGAAGAAGAGCATCAGGAGACACTGAGTCTTATGGAACTTTGCCGTTTCGACATGGCTTATATGTTCTCTTATAGTGAACGTCCTGGAACACTCGCTGCGAGAAGGTATCAGGATGATGTTCCGGATGATGTGAAGAAGAGAAGGCTGGAAGAGATCATAAGGTTGCAAAATCAACATTCCCGTGAAAGCTACAAGGCGGATATCGGCAAACAATTCGAGGTGCTGATCGAAGGAGACAGCAAAAGAAGTGAACTACACTGGAGCGGACGTAACAGTCAGAACAAGGTTGTGGTCTTTCCAAAGGAACATTATATCCTTAAAAAGGGTGATTATGTTACTGTTGCCATTTCGGATGCCACCTCTGCTACCCTGCTGGGAACCATTGTAGGCTGACCAAAGAGACCTTTCTTAATTTTTAACAGACGCCAAAACGACTGCTACACTCAATGGACATACAAAGCATTAAAAACAGGTTTGGTATCATCGGGAACTCTCCCTCACTGAATCATGCATTGAACACTGCAGTGCAGGTCGCCAACACTGATCTTACTGTACTGATAGTGGGTGAAAGCGGTGTTGGTAAAGAGGCTTTTTCACAGATTATCCATGCCCTTTCTCCCAGGAAGCATAATCCTTTTATAGCAGTGAACTGTGGAGCCATTCCTGAGGGCACTATCGACAGCGAGCTGTTCGGACATGAAAAAGGTTCCTTTACCGGAGCAGTTGACAGCAGGAAGGGATATTTTGAGACGGTAAATGGAGGGACCATCTTTCTTGATGAAATTGGGGAGATGCCCCTCGGGACACAGGCCCGACTGCTGAGGGTATTGGAATCCGGAGAGTTCATACGCGTAGGGTCTTCCAAAGTACAGAAGACTGACGTAAGGGTGATAGCTGCAACTAATAAAGATCTTCTGGAGTTTACACAACATGGAAAATTCAGAGAAGACCTTTACTACAGGTTAAGCACAGTGCCGATACGGGTTCCTTCCCTTCGCGATAGAAAAGAGGACATTCCCCTGCTCTTTCGAAAATTTGCTACTGACTTTGCAGAAAGATACCGTACAATGTCTGTTCAGCTTGATGCTGCTGCCCAGCAGTTACTCGTAAACTATCCATTCAATGGAAACGTCCGGGAGCTGAAAAATATTGCGGAACAAATTTCAGTTCTGGCAACAGAAAAACTTATTACAGCAGATACACTGAGCCAGTTTCTTCCCCATAAAGAAAAAAGAGCGGTTTCATTGATTACCCCAAACCCACCGGCACCCATCCCGGGTGGAAATACGGGTGGTGGATTTACCGGAACGGAAAGGGACATCTTGTATAAGCTGTTTTTTGACCTGAAGAAAGATCTGACGGAAATGAAGCAGATGCTGATGGAGCTCGTTCACCAGCAGGGATTCCCCGCATCTCCAACACCACAAAAAGAAAATCTACTTCCTGTTTATACACCGGATCCTGAAAGCCATCGATTCAATCAGCCGAATTACGGTACGGGCACTCCATTGCTGATTAAGACGGACCGAGTGGACCAACACGAAGAAGTTGAGGAAACGCTGATGTTGGCCGATCGCGAAAAAGAATTCATTACCAAAGCCTTACGCAAGCACAAGGGAAGAAGACGCGACGCAGCAAACGAACTGGGAATCTCTGAAAGAACCCTCTACAGAAAGATCAAGGAATACGATATCAAAGAGTAACTTTGCCCCCTCTATGCTAGCCAGGTTATTCTTTGTACTTGTGATAGGATCTTTTGTACTAGCCAGCTGCGGTGTTTATAGTTTTACTGGCGCTTCAATTGCAGGCAAAACCATCAATATTCAGGTTTTCGAGAACAGGGCACAGAATGTAGTTCCTACATTAAGTGCAACGTTAACCGAGAAGATCAGAGGCAGAATCATATCTCAGACCGGACTGGCCCCTGTAAACGCAGAAGCAGATTATGAACTATCCGGTGCTATCGCTATGTATCAGGTTACTGTTTCCGGTGTTCAAAACACTCAGGAAGCCAGTCAGAATCGCCTGACGATCAGTATACAGGTTGAATTTCAAAACCGAATTGATCCAAACGCCAATTTTAGCCAGACCTTTACCCGATTTGCTGATTTTCCAGCTAACCAAACGCTGCAGGCAGCTGAAACGAGACTTATAGAAGAGATTGGCAATCAGCTTGCGGACGATATTTTTAATAAAGCTTTTGTAAATTGGTAAAGCGCTAACCGGATTATGCCTACACCATCTACGTTCACCAATTGGCTATCCCAGCCTGAACTCACGACTGAAAAGGACGTTGAAGAGCTGAAGTCTGTTCTGACAGACTTCCCTTACTTTCTGCCTGCCCGTTATAAAGAAGCTGCAGCTTTGCACCAGGATAAAGCATACTCGCCTAACCTGCTGAGAAAGCTTAGATTATATTCCTGCAACTGGATATTACTGCAGGAGTATCTTTCAAGAGCAGGTGCAAATACGGGAATACCAAATCGAACCGGCAACGATGAAGGCAGCCTGGTCAAAAGTATCGTAACTGAAACCGAAACAGATGGTCCTGCCAGGCACCCGGCAACGTTAGAAGAAGGTGCGGTATCTGCAAATGAGGCTGAAAAGGTTAGTCTGCCTGATACTGAAGAAGAACTGATTGTGGATGAGGAAGATCTGACACTTGAGCTCGACGAAGAGGCTTTGGAGAAGATTTTTGAAGAGGATGAAATGAACGCTGGCCAAAAACCAGAGCCAGTGACAGAATCCGCAGATGACGCGTTAATGAAAGAACAGCCCCGGGAACCACATTCAACTGATAAGCCCGGATATACTGAAAGTAAAGAGGAAGGACTGATCCAGCCTCTATATACGGATGACTATTTCCTACATCAGGGCATTCAGGTTTCTGATGAAATGCCCGAACAGGAACAGGCGCCTGAAACAGCGGATAAATCGCTAATGGTGGTGATGAGCTTTTCGGAATGGCTGATGCACTTCAAAAAGAAAAAAGAGCGAGAACAAGAGGAAGAAAAGGACCAGCGGGCACTAAAAACCATGTGGCAGAAAGAAAAGTTGGCGGCAGCACTGGAAGAGGAGAACGAGGAAATACCTGAGAACGTTTTTCAGATGGCTGTTAATTCCATAACAAGAGAAGAAGACCTGATCAGCGAGTCGCTTGCCGAGATCCTGGTCAAGCAACAGAAGTATGATAAGGCGATTGAAATGTATAAGAAATTAAGTTTGCGTAATCCTCAAAAAAGCACTTATTTTGCGCGTAGAATAGAGGAAATCCTTAAAGAAACAGATTCATGATTTATATCATCACTATAGTAATCCTTCTGGTTTGTGTGGTTCTGGCATTTTTCATCCTGGTACAGAATCCGAAAGGTGGTGGGCTTACAGGAGCTTTTGGTAGTATAGGCACTCAGGTAATGGGCGTTAAGCAGTCAACAGACGTAATGGAAAAAGGCACCTGGACGACTATGGGGATCATTGCGGCCTTGTGTATCGTAAGTGTCATATTCTATGAAAGTCCCCGCCGGCAGGCCACGCCTTCAGCCCCTGCACAAACATCGGCACCTGCCCCACAGCCTGCTGCTCCTGCAGGAGGAACTCAGCCAGCACAATAAATCATATATTTGAAAATACTTAGAGGCAGGAAGCATCCTGCCTTTTTTTGTTTATTTCCATACCCAGCTGCCCTTTTGGAGAGGTCTTTTTAAAGTGAAAAACATCAACCTTTGCTTATGAAGAAAGTATTGCTCGGAATTCTGGTATTGATCCTGCTCGCTGGAGGATATATCGCATACAAGGTGATAGGACCTAATACTGGTGATTTCAGTGCAGATGCATATTTATATATTCCTACCGGGTCTGACTATAATCAGGTAAAAGAAATTCTGGAACGGGAGAAATTTGTGAAGGATATGCGAAGCTTTGACTTTGTCGCAAAGCGCGCGAAATACCCAAACAGAATAAAGCCCGGAAAATATAAGATCAGCAAAGGGATGAGTAATCTGGCCCTTGTCAAAAAGCTTAGGTCGGGCGATCAGGAGCCGGTGAAACTGGTCATAAATAAGATTCGGACCCGCCAGGATTTCGCTAAACTCATTGATAAACACCTTGAACCGGATTCGGCAGAAATGTTGCGACTGCTCCACAATCCTGAATTCCTGAAAGAATACGGACTGGATTCTTCGACGGCGCTTTGTGCAATTATCCCCGATACCTATGAATTCTGGTGGAACACGAGCTCAAACGAAGTGTTTGATAAACTGGCGGGCTATTATGAAAAATTCTGGACAGATGAACGTAAGGCAAAGGCGGCCGCCAAGGGGCTCAACCCCGTGCAGACAACCATCCTGGCTTCTATCATAGATGAAGAAACAAACTACAATCCGGAGAAGCCCGAAATCGCCAGTGTGTATCTGAACCGTTTAAAAATTGGTATGAGGCTTCAGGCTGACCCGACGGTTAAGTACGCCGTAGGAGATTTTGGGATCCGGAGAATAACCTCCGCCATCACCAGCACTCCATCACCCTACAATACGTATTATACCGCCGGATTGCCACCCGGCCCCATTTGTACCCCTTCGAAGAAAAGTATTGAAGCAGTACTCAATGCACCGGAAACAAAGTACCTGTACTTTTCTGCTAAGGAGGATATGAGTGGCGCCCATCGGTTCGCAAGCACCTATTCCGAACACTTAAAGAATGCCAGACTATACCACAAGGCACTAAACCAAAGAGGTATACATTAATAGGTCTTGACTTTAATAAAAAATCATTACATCTTTGGGTTTAAAATTGATTATCCCAATGAAAAAAGTATCGCTGTTGCTGCTGGTCGGATGCCTTTTCTGGTCAGCCTGCGAAAAAAACGAAGACAAGCCTTCAAACAATCACACCTGCACAACATGTGTAAACAATCCTGAAGCCAATCCCGCACTAAACAACAGCAGTGGCGGCGTCTACAAAGGCATTATAGTTGGTTCTTCCGGAACGATTGCTCTTTACCTCCACAACGACAGCAGTAATGAAGTCAAAGCCCTCGTCGTGTTTGACGGAGGTTCAGCGACGCTGACTACAACCGACCTTAACAATTGGACACCGGGACAGGCTATAACGAATGCTTTGTTCACCGGGACTGTAAACAACACAAATATCCAGGCGGTTTTCTCTGTAGACGCAAACGGTCAAAATCCCTCGTTAGCGGTAAATATACCAGGACACACAGTTGTTGTAGCTCTTTATAAAGAAACGTCCACTACACTCGTAAAAAGTTTCGAAGGAACCTATGCGGGAGACAATTCGGGCACTTTTAATCTGCTATTCCATGGAGATCATTTCAACATAATTGTTGAGGGCGGTCAGGAAATTTTCAACAGCAGCCTCACTAATGGAGAAATGAACTTTAGCCAGAATGATGTTGAAATTAAAGGTCAGTTCAATGGCGCAGATCAGATGAATGGTACATGGAAGGATACGGAGAACGGTACTCAGGGAACCTGGACTGCAAACCGTACGCTATAAATGAATAAAGTTATTGAGAACGGCTGCCTTCACGGGTAGCCGTTTTTTTTGTGCAAACCGTTGAGACAGCCGTTTAACTTTGCGCCCATGAATTGGCTGATACTCATTATTGCAGGATTGTTTGAAGTTGGATTTACTACCTGTCTTGGAATGGCCAAGGCCACCTCGGGACTTACTTCCAAACTTTGGCTGGCTGGATTTCTGGTAAGCCTTACCTTAAGCATGGTGCTCCTGTACCGGGCAACCCAGACACTGCCTTTGGGAACAGCCTATGCTGTCTGGACTGGCATCGGTGCTGTAGGAACTGCTTTGATAGGAATATTATTCTTTAAGGAGCCAGCTGATCTCTGGAGAATCTTTTTCATTACCACGCTAATCCTATCGATCATAGGGCTCAAGTTTGTTTCGAACCAGGCCTGATCGAGACCGCTCCTTTCTCTTCCTGAAACCTTGTGATCGTCGATTAATGAACCAGCTCAGATACCAGACAAGAAGAATGGTAAGCCCGGTAGCAAAAAGCCCTACCGCAACAGGTCGCAGATCGTGTCCATAGAATTCACCCAACATCCAACTGGCATTCGCCACTATCCAAATACACACCGCCAGATTGTGAACAGCCTCCTGTCGGTAATGTCTCGATCTCCAGAGAAGATAAAAAGCGACAGCCACCGTAGGAACAATCATAATGATTCCCCCTGATCTAAACTCAAGTGCCCAGCAAGTGTCTTTGATCAACCAGAGTACGATATGAAAATTCTCCAGCCAGCGGAATTTAAGATAACCCGGTGAGGATCGTTGAAGCATCTGCAAAGCTACTTCCACGAAGCCTGATTTTATACATTTGCGGAATGAATTATTGGCTTGTCAAATCGGAACCATTCAAGTATAGCTGGAAACAATTCGTAAAGGATAAGAAGACCTTCTGGGATGGTGTCAGAAATTATGCAGCGCGAAATAACCTGCGTGCCATGAAGAAGGGAGATCAGGTTCTGTTCTATCACAGTAATGAAGGCCTGGCGATTGTAGGCATAGCCGCCGTTGTGAAAGAAGCCTATCAGGATCCGACGACGGAGGATACTAATTGGGTGGCAGTCGACCTAAAGCCGCTCAGGGCCTTAAAATACCCTGTATCCCTATCTCAGATAAAGGCGGAACCGGCACTTAAGGAAATGGACCTAATCAGGTTATCGCGGCTATCTGTGGGAACAGTGAAGCCATCTGAATTTGAGAAAATTCTCGAAATCAGCGAAAAAGGACCAAACGAATAACGCACCTTTCGGTGCGTTTTCTTAAATAGTCATGATCTCTTTATCCTTGTCTTTACAATGCTGATCGACCAAAGCGATGTATTTGTCGGTCACACCCTGTACTCTGCTTTCACCATCCTTTGCGATATCTTCACTCAGTCCATCTTTCTGTTCCTTCTTAATTTGTTCGATAGCATCTCTGCGAATATTCCGGATAGATACTTTAGCATGTTCACCTTCGGCGTTGACCCTTTTCACGAGTTCTTTACGACGTTCCTCTGTTAGTGGAGGAAGAAACAGCCTTATGATATTTCCATCATTCTGAGGGTTCAAACCAATGTTGGATGCGATAATCGCTTTTTCTATGGGACCGAGCATCTGGCGCTCCCAGGGCTGAATAGACAAGGTGCGCGCATCTGCTACAGTAACATTTGCGACCTGGTTTAACGGGTTCGGACTTCCATAATACTCAACCATGAATCCATCAAGGATGACAGGATTAGCTTTCCCCGCCCTGATCTTTGCCAGTTCGCTTTCCAGGTGACTAATTGCCTTTTTCATCTGTGAAGATGCATCGTCTATAATGATATCTAAAGCCTCGCTCATGAGTTGAATCGTTTTTGCAGGTTGCAAAAGTAAAAAATGTTCTGAATGTTAGGAGAGTCCAAAGCTCATCTATATATTTATTGGCGGTTTCGATACTTTAACGAGCCGCTTTTGGCAGGACTTCACCAGTAAGGTAATTTTGTGATAAACCACTGTGTATGCAAACGATGACTGATTGCCCGGTAAAACTAACAGACAGCGCGGTAACCGAAGTAAAGCGGCTTATGGCAGAGCCAGGATTTGATCCCCAACAATCCCTGCGTATTGGTGTAAAAGGAGGCGGATGTTCTGGGTTGAGCTATCTTTTGGGCTTCGACAGGAAAGAAGAGGATGATGAAGTTTATGAGATAGAAGGTATTCAGGTGCTGATGAAAAAGGCACATGGTATTTACCTGATGGGTATGGAAGTTAATTTCGAACATGGGTTAAATGCCCGCGGCTTCACGTTCACCAATCCGAACGCAAGTACCACCTGTGGCTGCGGAAGCTCCTTTGCTGTATAAAACAATGAAACTAATCGTTTTCTTCTCCATACTACTTATCCCATTCTTTGCCAGAGGTCAACAGCCTCAGCCCCCCGAATCCGAGGAAAGGCTGGCGGTAAATAAATATGACGACAGAGGTAAAAAACACGGCATGTGGCTGACTTCTACCCCCCCACGGATGGGAGAAGAGGGCATCTCTGAGTTCGGTAACTACCTGCATGGTAAGAAAACCGGCAACTGGTATAGAGTGGACGAGAACGGCGATCTGGTATCCATTGAAAATTTCAGAAACGACCTGCTCGATGGAGAAGTCAAGTACTACGATAAAGGGCGTTTGTATTGCACCGGAAATTACCGGGCGCTGAAAGCTTCCAACCCCTTTGATACTATTGTAGTTGTCGACCCCATTTCATACGAAGAGCGGTATAAGGTTATTTCAACCCAGATAGGAAGCATTCGGCACGGCACCTGGAAGTATTACCACCCCCCTACTGGCCAGGTGATCAGGGAAGAAGAGTATCAGGGTGATGAATTGGTCTTGAAAAAGGACTATGAGGTTTCCGCCAGTTTGGATAGCATTAACCAGCAGATCCACCAGATGCGACTGCCACATAACAAAAAGCAGCGCTATTCCCACCCTAAGGCAAAAAGAAGCAGCTTTCGGAATTGACCAGTTTCTTCGTTAAAGCACTACCCTTGCAATTCCGCCCATTCCCGTTCCAGCCTTTCCTTCATTTCAGTATCGGTTAAATCAAATTTCACAGGGACAACAGAAGTATAACCTTCCTTCAGTGCCTCTACATCTGTTCCATGGCCCTCGTCCAGATTAACAAAACGACCTACCATCCAGTAGTAATCCTCTCCCCGGGGATCAATTCTTTTATCGAATTCTTCCTGCCACTTAGCGTAAGCCTGCCGGCAGAACCGAATTCCTTTATGCTCCTCCTGAGATACTTTCGGAATATTGACATTAAGTAGCGTGTGTGGTGGCATAGCCTGGGCCAGCAATCGCTTTGTAATATCGCGGGCAACCTGGCGGGCGACTGAAAAATCAGCATCAAAATTGAAATCTAAAAGAGAAAATCCTACAGATGGAATTCCTTCGATGGCTGCTTCCATCGCTGCTGACATGGTGCCTGAATAAATCACATTGATTGAGTGGTTAGCACCGTGGTTAATTCCGCTTAAACAGATGTCTGGTTTCCTGTGTAATACCTGGTCGCGAGCGAGCTTCACGCAGTCTACCGGAGTTCCGCTTGACTGCCAGCATTCAACCCCTTCAATGGCTTCTACCTTTCGTAACCTCAGAGGGTATCCAATCGTAATGGCATGTCCCATACCAGATTGTGGACTATCCGGTGCCACAACAATTACCTGCCCCAGATCCTTAACAGCATCGACAAGATTGCGTATTCCAGGGGCCGTGATTCCATCATCGTTCGTGATAAGTATTACCGGTTTGTCATTCATGGAGGCAAATTTAGCAAATACAGAAGCAGGGAGGTTTATTGATGCTGTGTCAAAAAGAAAGGCTACCTCCAGGGTAGCCTCAAAAGAATCTTTTATAAACTGCAACTAGCGAACCCAGCTCGAAGCTGATCCGTTATCGATACCAAAGTCATCAATGTGCTGGTTTTCATCAGTGACCTTATACTTTACAGTAAGTTCTCCATTATTTCCGTAAGGTGGCTCAAACTCTAAGAATCCCGATCCGAGCACTTTATGATTGTCGACCACCTGCTCCGGAATATAAAGCGTATCGCCCTGTACATAAGCGGAAACTCTTCCAAGGAATTTATCTCTGAAGTTCTTGATCTCGACACCAGTGATGCTGCTTCCCTCTTCAATACTTATTGTATAGGAGGCGCTTGTAGTGATTGTTCCATTTTCTGTTACCTTCCAGATACCAAGAAATCGGTCACGGTTGACAATGGTACAGGTAGGCCCTTCATATCCGTCGGGGCATTGACAGGCACCATCGGAACAGACACCACCATGAGCGCAAACGATAGCCTTGCACTTATCCTCGTTACAAGATGAAACAGTAACAGCTGTGAATACAGAAAGAGCGCCGAACGCAGTCAGAATAATAGTTTTTAAACGGGCTTTCATTAACGAAAGAAATTTTGAGCTAATAACGAGCTTAAAGATAAAAGAAACATTTTAAAATGCAAACACTCCGTTCACGTTACCAGACAAGGGTTTTCAGAGAAAACCACATGTAGGAATTACGGTAGTGGACGCTAAAGTTGAAGTTTTTTATGGAAAAACAAAAACTCTTGAATAAACAGCCTCAGAAAAGCCCATCTCGAATCTTCGCTTAACGCTCAGCCTCCTGCTTATAGGCTTTAATACCTCGATATATTGCCATGGCAACTTCGTGCTGACCAGCCTCAGAATTGAGGTATATCTCTTCTTCTGGATTGTTGATAAAACCTATCTCAACTAACACCCCTGGCATCGCGCTTCCCGCCAAAACCTCGAGCCCCATTTGCTTCACCCCGGCATCTCTTCTTCCCTGTGATGCAAAGTTTTCCTGAATCTTTGATCCCAATGACACGCTGCGACTTAAAAAGGCCTGAGAATACTGCGCTATTATGATGGCTGTCTGAGGATCATCAACATTCAGTAGTCCTGGTTCCTGAACAATATGGTCCCCGTGCTCCTCAATTGCTCCTTCCTTTTGAGAATTCCTGTGCAAACCAAGCACATAGGTTTCGGTGCCGCTTGCAGAGGTCTCCTTTTTGTGAACAGTCTTGTATATCGGCTGCTTAATGGTTTTACTCCCTCTTTTGACTTTCTTATATCCAGTGATGACGCGTGTCCTGGTTCCCGCCGTAGCATTAACATGCACAGAAATAAATAAGTCACCTTTATTTTTATTAGCAATTTCATGACGCTCTACCAGCGTGGGATAGTAATCAGAAGTTCTGGTATAAATTACCTCTACATCCTTAAGACTATCCTTCAGGATTTTCCCAAGCCTTAATACTACTGCCAGTGTGAGTTCCTTTTCCTGTGAGATACGACCTACCGCACCCACATCCTTGCCACCGTGTCCGGCATCTAAAACAATTTTGGAAACTTTTTTTCCTTGCGCGAATCCGGCATTGGAAACACTTACGAATAAACAAAATAAAACAAAGATTCTCTTCAGCATATCAGGAGGTCAAAGTTAAAACTCTAAGTAAATCGGTGTTAAAGGAAAGAGCTATTTTTGTGCCTTATTCATGAACCCCAGCGGTAAAATTATCTTAAAAAAGAGTTTGCTGTACGTTTTACCCCGGGGGGTCTGGCTGCTCCTTTTGTACTTTCTGCCGCAATACTCTACCGCTCAAACAAGTCTTTCCGATACCACCACCCTGGGTAGCGACAGTTTAGTTATAAGTGCGGATAGCCTACAGGTGCAGGTTCCAGACTCCACAATGGCTGAAAAAATGGAAGATTCTCTGGGCATCCGGATTTCAAGAGACGCACTCCCCTCCCCTGTAACGGCAGAAGCTACTGATTCAGCGGTACTTGATCTTAAGGAGAATCTTTTTTATTTATATGGCGACGCAAGGGTTGACTATGAAGATCTCAAGCTGAATGCCGGTCAAATAGTTTACGACCAGTCAACCAGTACTATCACTGCACAACCTGCTTTTGACACTTCAGGAGCCATTGCATCCCGCCCAACGTTTACGCAGGGCGCCGAAACGGTTACGTACGATTCACTTCAATACAACTTTAAAAGTAAACGGGCGATCATCCGGAATGCCCGGACTCAGTACGGTGAGGGATTTGTAATCAGCCAGCAGGTAAAACGCAATCCTGATCAGTCTATCTTCGGCTGGAGGAACATCTACACTACCTGCGCTTTAGACACGCCCCACTTCGGCATTCATGCGAGCCGAATCAAAGTGGTTCCCAATAAGGTTATCGCATCCGCGTCTGCTAATATCGTTGTCGAACAGGTACCCACACCCGTATTTCTCCCTTTCGGATTGTTTCCTATCAGTCAGAATCAACGTTCAGGTTTTCAGATCCCCTCCTATACAATAGAACAACAAAGAGGGCTCGGACTGACGAATGGAGGCTATTATTTCCATTTTAACGACTATGTGGATTTTCTCCTGATGGCAAATATTTATACCAAAGGGAGCTGGAGTACCAGTGGTATCAGTTCGTATACCAAACGGTACAGGTATAATGGCGGTCTTTCGCTGAGCTACGCATACAATAAAATTGGTGAAGACTTTGAGCCAACCGGTTCAACGACGCGCGACTTTATGATCAACTGGCGCCATCAAACAGACCCTAAAGCTCGACCAGGAACAAACTTCAACGCTTCGGTGGTAGTTGGTAGTTCTTCTTTCTACTCGAACAACAGCTATAATGTTAATCAGATCTTGAACAACCAGTTCACCTCAAACATCAGCTACAGCAAGAACTGGATCGGGAAACCATACAACCTGACTGTTGGTGCAAGGCATAGCCAAAATACCCAGACAGGTCTGGTAGATGTCTATTTGCCGGAAGTGAACTTCTATGTCTCCCAATTCAGCCCCTTTCAAAGAAAAAACGCGATTGGCGCACCAAAATGGTATGAAAAAATCACATTGGGATACAACTTCAATGCATTGAACCACACCTCTTTCTATGACACAACCTTTAGCCTCAACACCTTTGGACTGAATGATTTTAGAAATGGCATTAAACATACCATACCCGTGTCGGCAGCCTATAACGTATTCCGGTTCATCAATCTTTCATTTTCGACTAACTATTCAGAATATTGGCTCACAGAGCGAAACTTCCGGTTTTATAATACCACACTGGATAAAATTGACACAATCAGCAACCGTGGATTTTATACCGCCAGGGATTTCAACGCTAATCTTCAATTGAGTACGCGTATCTATGGGGTAAAGTTTTTCAAAAAGGGCAAGCTCATGGGTATCCGTCACGTGATCACTCCTACAACCGGCTTTACTTATACCCCTGACTTTGCCGCCGCACCATTCAATTATTATTATCAAACCCGCCTCGACACCAGCCGGCAACTGGTGTATCTATCACCTTTCAGCGGGTCTGTTATCGGCGTGCCCGGTATGGGACAATATGGCAACTTCGCAAGTAATGTCAATTTCGGACTTAACAATAATCTGCAGATCAAAGTGCGTTCCCGAAATGACACCAGCGGTACGGGCAGAAACATCACCTTGATTGATGGACTGAGTTTTACGACCGCTTATAATATTGCTGCTGATTCCTTTAACTGGAGCCCTTTCGCTATATCCTTCAGAACAAACATTCTGGAAAAACTGAATATAAGCGCAAACGCGGTTTATGACCCCTACGCCTTCGACTACGAAACCGGCAGGGCTGTCTCTCGGACGATGTGGGAAGACGGGCAGGGATTGGCCCGGTTCCGGAATGCAAACATAGCTTTGCAGGCCAACTTCGCCAGTAAACAACGTGGCCAGGGAACAACAACCGATCCTGAGGGAGCCCAGCGTCTATTGCAGCATGGTGGTTATGCTGACTATGTTGATTTCAAAATACCCTGGAGTCTTAACGTAGCCTACAGTCTTGGACTCACAAATCAATACTCAAGATTTTCAAAATCTGACACGCTTACCTATACGCAAAGTTTGCTTATCAGTGGCGATTTCAACCTTACCGAACGATGGAAGATTACCTTTTCCAGTGGCTATGATTTCACCTATAAACAGTTAACGCTTACATCTATTGATATCTACCGTGATCTGCACTGCTGGCAGATGAGGCTGGGAATGATACCTTTTGGTCCCCGGAAAAGCTACAATTTCACACTGAATGTAAAGGCAAGCATTCTACAAGACCTCAAACTCATTCGCAGAAGAGACTTCAGAGATGTTGTGTATTGACGACTTAATTGTTCAATTGCGGGCCATTTGATTATTTTTGTACCGCTTTAAAATATTTAACACCAGCTAATATGGCAATTGTAGACTTAGTAATGCCCAAGATGGGTGAGAGTATCATGGAGGCTACTGTTTTGAAGTGGCATAAGCAACCGGGAGATAGTGTCAAAATGGACGAAACCCTGCTGGAAATAGCTACAGATAAGGTAGACAGTGAAGTACCCTCTACTGCTGAAGGGACCGTAACTGAGATTCTTTATAAAGAAAATGATGTTGTACCTGTTGGTACTGTCATAGCGAAAATTGACACGAGCGGATCCGGCTCCATTGCTCAGACTTCTGTTGCAGCAGCCCCGGCACCTCAGTCGCAGCCTGCTCCTGCACCACAGTCACCAGCCCCCACTCAATCCATGACATCTCCAGTGGCATCATCTGGTTCTGTTGGAGGAAACCGGTTTTACAGCCCGTTAGTTCTGAATATAGCTGGTAAAGAAGGTATAAGCATGTCTGAACTGGAGCAGATTCCAGGAACCGGCAACGAAGGACGAGTGACCAAAAAAGATATCCTGAACTATATTGGAAACCGAGGTAACGGTGCAGTGGCGCAGCAGCCAGTCGCACAGCAATCAGCCCCTACCCGGCAACCTGCACAGGAGACCACAGCCCCGCAGGCAACTCCTGCAACAACTCCAAAGGCGCAACCTGCAGCCACTCCCGCCGCTAATTATGGCTCAAATGTCGAAATTATTGAGATGGACCGCATGCGTAAGCTGATTGCGGATCACATGGTAAAAAGCAAGGCAACCTCACCACACGTGACCAGCTTCACTGAATGTGATGTTACCAATATCGTTCGCTGGAGAGACCGGGTGAAAAAGGAGTTTGAAAAGAAATACGGCGAAAAGATCACTTATACACCAATCTTCATTGAGGCAATCGTTAATTGTATTCGCAAGTATCCAATGATCAATAGCAGTGTTGATGGCGACAGGATCATCGTGAAAAAAGATATCAATGTGGGTATGGCTACCGCACTACCAAGCGGCAACCTGATCGTTCCTGTGATTCGCAACGCAGACACCAAAAACCTGCTTGGGCTTGCTAAGGATGTTAACGGACTGGCCAATGCTGCAAGGTCCAATAAACTCAAAGCAGATGATACACAGGGAGGAACTTTCACAATGACGAATGTTGGAACTTTTGGAAGTCTGATGGGTACTCCGATAATCAATCAGCCTCAGGTCGCAATACTGGCTGTCGGTAGTATCAAAAAACGCCCAATGGTAATAGAAACTGAGGCAGGTGATGTAATTGCCATCCGACATATGATGTATTTGTCTTTAAGCTATGATCACCGTATCGTTGACGGCTCTTTAGGTGCCAGCTTCCTCACAGCTGTGGCAAATGAGCTGGAAGCATTTGATCCGAACAGAGAAGTGTAGGTCAGATAGTTATATGGTCAGTCAAGCCACACAAAACAAGCCCGGGCGTTTAGTCCGGGCTTATTCTTTGATAGACGGCTTAAATTATTTTAGATTCGGCGCAAATCAGCCAAAGCTTGAATTCTAAACCTACTCAACTTCAATGCGGTCGCCATGTGATTTCGGACTTGAAATCACAACAAACTCCAATGGGGCATCCGTATTGTTCATAATTCTGTGGTGTTCCCCAGGTGCTATCGATATTCCTTGACCAGCATTCACTTTAAATGTTTCATCACCTATAATAAAACCAGCTTCACCCGAGAGAACATAGAAAAACTGCTGGGATTTTGTATGGTAATGCAGGGTCTCAGAAGTATGAGGAGGCATACACTCCCGAATCACCGATAACTCATCTGACCTGAAGTAATGCCAGCCATCACAGACGGATCCCCAAATATAATGGTCGGCATTTTTCTGGTCTTTTACACGACTTTTGGAATGCATAACCTGAAGTTATTCAAAATGTATCAAAACCCACTAAAGCAGGTAGGCTTAATCCAATTTAACTGGAGGTACTCTTCTTGCCATCAGTTTCAGATACAAATAACCCGAAACACCAGAAACCAATGATGCGCCAATGATCGCAACCTTTGCAATGAGCTGCACATCGGGGGTATCGAACGCAAGTGCGGCGATGAAAATCGACATCGTAAATCCTATTCCAGCAATGAGTCCCATTCCAACAATGTGACCCCACCGGAGATTGTCAGGCAAGCTGGCTAAACCAAGCTTTACCGTGAGAAAACACAGCAGCGTTATCCCTAGTGGCTTTCCGATGAACAGACCGGTCAGAATGCCATGATGAACATTCGAAGTGAAGACAACTGCGAATTCCGTGGGCAACAAAATGGCCGTATTAGCTAGTGCAAACAGAGGAAGAATGATAAAGTTGACCGGATCATGAAGTGCGTGCTCTAGCTTGCCGATTTTCTTCAAAGGAATAGTGAAGGCCAGTAGAACACCAGCAACTGTAGCATGTACGCCAGAATTGAAAACAAGGTACCAAAGTATGGCTCCTAGTAGAAAATAAGGTAAGTGCCTTTGAACTTTCAATAGATTCATAACAATCAGCACCACCATGATAAGCCCCGCCAGCCCAAGATAGGTCCAGGAAATGGTACTGGTATAGAAAATCGCAATTGCGACGATTGCACCGAGGTCATCGATAATAGCCAGGGCGGTGAGAAATATCCTGAGTGACAAAGGAGCCTTGCGACCAAGGAGGGAAAGTATCCCAAGCGAGAATGCAATATCTGTTGCCATCGGTATTCCCCAGCCATGTGCGTAAGGTGTACCGCCATTCCATGCAACGTAAATCAGTGCAGGAACCACCATCCCTCCTATGGCTCCTACGATCGGTAAAATAGATTTTTTGATGCTTGACAATTCACCTACCAGAAGTTCCCTTTTGATCTCCATGCCCACCAATAGGAAGAAAAGAGCCATCAAACCGTCGTTTATCCAATGCAGAACACTATGAGGTAAGTGCAAACCTTCCCAGGGTAAGTGAAGCTCCTTTTCCCAAAAACCAATATAGCTCTCCGACCAGGCTGTATTACTAATAACCATCGAAACGATTGTACAAACCAGTAACGTGATGCCTACAGCACGGCTGTCTTGAATAAATTCTTTTATCGGAGATAATATACGAAGTCCTAACCGGGTCATTGCCCAAAAATAAACAATCGGGTTGACGGTCCGGGTATTCTCTTTGGAATACTAAATTTGCCTTAGCAAAAACTCAATCAATTTTAATTCATGAAACCTTATCACCTGCGTTATCTACTCGTTCTCACAACGCTGTTAGCGGCCTCCTGCGCTAAGAATTTATTCCCGGCAGCTCAAAGTCACCAATACTATGTGATCAATCAAACTATCGCTGCAGACAGTCAGCTCATGGCATTGCTGGCACCATATAAAATAGGAGTTGATACACAAATGAAAGTGGTGATTGGTAGAACTGATAACCCACTTACAAAGGCACAACCTGAATCGACATTAGGTAATTTCATGGCTGATGCACAGCTTAAGTCGGCCTTACAGATAGACAAAAAAGTAGTCGCGTCCGTGTCGAACTATGGGGCAATCCGTTTGCCCATGATACCAACCGGCCCTTTAACCAGGGGAACTATGTATGAACTGATGCCTTTCGACAACAAGATTACGATCATTGACATTCCCGGAACAGTACTAAAGCAATTCTGCGACCATATGGCGAGAGCGAAGGGCTGGCCTGTTAGTGGTATCCGGTATACTATCAAAGATGGGAAGGCTACAGACATCACGATCAGCGGAGCTTCTGTAAATGACCATATTATCTATAAAGTTGCGGTAAACGACTATATCGCAAGAGGCGGTGATAATTGTGACTTTCTAGTTCCGCTTAAAAAGCGATACACCACTATTTTTGTTCGGGATGCCCTCATCAACTACGTTGAAGAATTGCAGAAACGTGGGCAACCCCTGAATCCACAAATTGAAAACAGAGTCCAATATGCCGAATAGAAGAACTTTTCTGAAGCAGGCAGCTTTCGGTGCGGGTCTATTTCTGACTGGCGGATTTCCGATTGAAAGCTTCGCAGGCGAGAAGCGTACTAAACTAACTATCCTTCATACAAACGATGTTCATAGCAGACTGGAGTCATTTCCAAACGATGGCAGCAAATATGCGGGACAAGGGGGCGTAGCCTCAAGGGCAAGTTTGATCAGCAGAATTCGCTCCACGGAGGAACACGTATTGCTCTTCGATTCTGGAGATATGTTTCAGGGGACCCCTTACTTCAACCTTTACAAAGGGGAACCGGAAATTAAAGCTATGAGCCTCATGGGTTATGATGCTGCAACTATGGGGAACCACGATTTTGACGCAGGTGTGGAAGGATTTGCTGCACAGTTGCCACACGCAAACTTCCCCATTCTGATTTCCAATTATGATTTTTCCGGAACTGTGCTGGAAGGAAAAACTCGTCCATGGAAAATATTCAGGAAGGGTGATTTGAAAATTGGCGTATTCGGACTTGGAATAGAACTGAAGGGATTGGTTCCGGAAAGTGCATTCGCTGGAACGCAATATTTGAATCCCATCCGCACAGCAAGACTAACAGCCGCAGCTCTTAAACAACAGGGGTGTGATTTTATTATTTGCCTGTCGCATCTCGGATTCGAATATGCCGACCGAAAAATAAGCGATATGATATTGGCAAAAGAAACTGAAAACATCGACCTGATCCTGGGAGGTCATACGCACACTTTTCTGGATCAACCAGCTGTAGTCAGAAACAGGAACGGAGCTGAAGTATTGATTAATCAGGTAGGATGGGCGGGACTTAGATTGGGCCGTCTGGATTATGAATTTTCCAGCAAAAAAAGCACCAAACTGACCAACTCCTATTCTGTAATAATCAGGAAACAAACAAGGGCGTGGTAATTTTTTTTTTCAACAAAATGTTAGCAATTTCGTTTCTACAGAAGAATATACGGAGAGCGCCGAAACACAGTGCAGTAAAGGATTTCGCGGAGCTGAATCATTAAAGCTTTTTAGGAAGAATTCAAAGACGAACCTGACATTTTTTGCCGGGTTAAGAAATCGTCGCTCTGGTGTTGCCCGAAGCATAAAAAACCTTAACTTGATGAACGAGTAACCAAAACATGGAGCATCATCTTTACAATACACCAAACAATAATACAATCAACGATGCTGAGGCTGTATGGAACAAATGTTTGAGCATTATTAAGGACAATGTAAACTGGCGCACTTATCAAACATGGTTTGAACCGATCCGCGCAGCGGCACTTACCGGAAATATCCTCACCCTTCAGGTACCAAGTCAGTTTTTCTATGAATGGCTTGAAGAACACTATGTAGAACTTCTCGGAAAAACGATCAAACGGGTCCTCGGAAGAGAAGGCAGACTCGAATACAGAATACTAATGGAAAGCAGTGCTTCCCAAAGAAATCCTGCCGCCATCAATATTCCGGGTAGTACCTACAACAAGCCACCAAAGGACAATAATTATGTGGATATGCCGCTTAAGTGGGATGATCCTTCTAATATCAAAACACCTTATGCAATTCCCGGATTGAAGCGGGTTCAGATTGACCCGCAACTCAACTCTAATTATATCTTCGACAACTATGTTGAAGGCGATTGCAACCGGGTGGCTCGTTCAGCAGGGATCCATGTTGCTCAAAAACCAGGGGCCACCTCTTTCAATCCACTTGTTGTATTTGGTGGAGTTGGCTGGGGCAAGACCCACCTGGTGCAGGCCATCGGCAATGAAGTCCGCAGACTACACCCGAATAAATCTGTCCTTTATGTAAGCGCTGAGAAGTTTATCAATCAGTTTATTGATCACTCCAAAAACAATGAAATCAATGATTTCATTCATTTCTACCAACTGATCGATGTTCTGATACTGGATGATATCCACTTATTCGTACCAGCAACGAAAACTCAGGATGTATTCTTTGCAATTTTTAATCACCTTCACCAGAGTGGGAAACAAATCATTCTAACAAGTGATACACCTCCACGCGATCTGGAAGGAATGCAGGAACGTCTGTTAAGCAGATTCCGCTGGGGCCTCAATGCAGATATACAGGCACCTGACTTCGAAACCCGCCAGCAGATACTGAAGGTCAAGATGCGTCAGGAAGGTTTGGAGATCCCGGAAGATGTTGTGAAATATGTAGCATATAACGTTCAAAGCAACGTAAGGGAACTCGAAGGTGCACTTATTGCCCTTTTTGCTCAGGCTACTTTGAACAAAAAGGAAATAGATCTGGATCTGGCAAAAAGAGTGATGAAGAATTTTGTGAAGACAGCCGCCAAAGAATTGACGATCGAAAACATTCAAAAGCTCGTATGTGAATATTTCCACCTGCCCTATGATCGCCTATTAGCAAAAACACGGAAGCGCGAAGTAGTCCAAGCCCGGCAGATTACCATGTATCTCGCTAAAAAGTTCACGAAAAGCTCACTTAAAAATATAGGAGAGCATTTTGGAGGCTACGATCACACAACCGTAATTCACTCCTGCCAGACTGTTGAGAATCTCATGGATACCGATACAGAATACAAGGAGCACCTTCTGGAATTACAGCAGAAAGTACAATTGGCAAGTATTTAGCGAAAACCACTGAAATTTATTTTGAATTAACTGCAGGAAAACTATCTTTGCAGTCCCTTCGCAAAAAGGGTAAGTTCTTGAACTTTAACTGTCTGAAAGACAGTATCGGCGTAGGTGAGGTGGGTGAGTGGCCGAAACCAACAGTTTGCTAAACTGTCGTACGTGTCAAAGCGTACCGCGGGTTCGAATCCCGCCCTCACCGCTGATCCGGTTCGTTCAATACAGCCGGGTTAATTCGGGGAGTAGCGCAGGCCGGTAGCGCATCTGGTTTGGGACCAGGGGGTCGCAGGTTCGAATCCTGTCTCCCCGACAAAACAAAACCTTTGGTGGAAACGCCAAAGGTTTTTTTGTGCCCACAATTAATTTCCTGCTTAGAAATCAGAAGACACTTCCCAAGCTTAACACTCAGAGTAATCAGAACGAAAATCCCGTCAACAGCTATCAAAGCACTGAGCGGGATCCGCACTTCATCAATTTCTATCTTGTCTCCAATGACTCATGGGTCACTATGCCAGTTATGCGACCATTTAAGCGTTCCAATCCGTTTCGATCAATCAACATATAAGTCAGCCCCCGCGGGGATCCTCCCCTAATCTGTCAAAATTCTTCAGGACTATCAAATGTTTGTCGGATATCCATAAACTCTATTCGGCAATCTGGCGTGAAGAAACTTTTGACACCCTCGACTGCTTCTTACCGGAACTATTTGCCGGAATTCTAACGGTGAATACTGTTCCTTCTCCCTCCTTACTCTCAAATCCTATACTACCTCCTTGTCTTTCAACAAACTCTTTACACATCACCAAACCAAGTCCAATTCCCTTTTCATGATGTGTGCCGGGAGTGGGCTTAAGCTCTGAGGTGAAAATCAGCGCTTTTCTTGACTCAGGAATCCCGTCACCATTATCTTCCACACAAACCACAATAAAGTTTTCCTCCTGATGAGCCCTGAGTTCTACGACACCACCCGAGTGCGTAAATTTGATGGCATTGGACAAAAGGTTGCGTATAACCAGGTCAATACTGTCTTTCTCCGCATAAAAGGTTATATCACCAGCAATCTGAACGCGCAGATCAATAGATTTCTTTTCCGCAACAGAAGTCTGAACAGCAATAGTATTACGTAATGTCTCCCCTACCGGCAACACCTGCGCATCCTGCTTCTGGCCTGCCAACTGCCCTTTTGACCAGGCTAACAGATTGTTCAGCATCTCAGAGGTGTGGCTTGACAGCGCAAATAGATGTTTTTCCGCCTCCTTTCGCTCCTGCTCATTCAAACCTCCATGTGCCAACAGCTCCAGATAACCATTAATCGAGGTCAGTGGTGACCGGAGATCATGTGCTATGATGGAAAAAAGTCTGTTTCTTTCCTTATCAATATACTCAAGGCGCGCATTCTTCTCCTCAATAATCGTTTTCTGTTCTGCAACCATATCCCGCTCCCGGAAATAACGGCTCCTCGCAAATACATTTAGCAAATAGATAAAGCCTAATATCACCCAGAATGTAATGGTAATATCAATGAAATGACTAGCTCTTGTAGGATAAGCACCCAGTATTGCAGATGGAATATAATACTCCAGAGTAGTGAGTCCCGTTACAACAATGACATGAAGAACAAACCAAACCCAGGCAGCTCGCTGTGGGGTAATAGTAACCAGGAACTGGAAGGCAATAAAAAATGATATCAAAGTGGGCCCGGTAAGCCCCCCATTATAAAAATAATTCAGGATCAAAAAAGTATAGGAGCCAATCGCAAATATTCCAATGGAAAGCCCTGGCTTCTTTAATACGCTCAGAATATAAAATACTATAGCCTGGATAATCAGAAATCCTGTCTGAAAGAGTGCAAGGGTATACAAACCCAGACCTACGTTGAATAACGCGCATACAGCAATTCCGAGAAAAGAATAAATACAAACCGTATAAAAGATCCGATGTTCCAGCGAGAGATCTTCTTTACTGATTGTAAGACGTAGCCAATTTTTCTTAAGGTTTCTAAAGAAGTTCATTGTCCTTTTCCAATACGCAAACCCAATACACAACCTTGTAAAAATATACAAAGAATTTAAAAATCAGAAATTTATTGGTCGCACTAATACAATATATAACTATGGTATTATACGATATTAATCCCACGGATTCACTTATCCAGCTTCCTTTACATTTGCCCCTCGGAAATCGTTTTCAATGAAAAAGTATCTATTGATTTTTTGCTACTGCCTTGCGACGCAACTCGTCTCCGCTCAAACAAATACTGAGGACCTCGAAGCCGTAATCGTTACCGGGCAGCGTATCAAAGAGTCTTACGAAAGACAGAATCGCAGTATTGAAATAATCTCTAAAGAAGAGATTCGTACGCTGCCGGTCAAATCCACCACCGAACTGCTCAGCTACCTGGCGGGAGTCGACATTCGGCAAAGAGGGCCTTCCGGTGCTCAGGCAGATGTTTCCATTGACGGGAGCAGTTTCGATCAGGTACTGGTCCTGGTTAATGGCGTGAAAATGTCCGACCCCCAAACCGGACACCACATGTTGAACCTCCCGATACCACTCGCAGCTATTGAAAGAATAGAGGTCGTTCGCGGGCCCGCCGCAAGAACATATGGACTAAACGCCCTGGCTGGTGCAATCAATATCATCACCTCCATACCTACAGACAATCTCGTTTTCGCTCAGGCATATACAGGAAGTAGCTTTCAAAAGGACACCGCAACAAACCAGTCTTATGTCAACCATGGTGTCCAGGCTGCTGTAGGTATCCAGGGGCCTAAACAGGGCCACCTTCTTAGTGTATCAAGAGATGAAGGAAATGGGTACAGGTATAACACGGATCTTCTGATACACCGGGTGTTCTACCAAAACTCCTTCAAATTCGATAAGCAGCATACACTCGAAATGCAGGGTGGCTATATCAATAATCAATTTGGAGCAAATGCCTTCTATGCCGCACCCAATGACAAGGAAGCAACCGAGTCCGTTCAGACTGCGTTTGGTCATATCAGTCATACATTTTCCCCCACAGGTAAACTTACACTGCAATCCGGTTTAGGCTACCGCTACAATCATGATGACTATATCTATGTTCGTCAAGACCCCTCTATCTACCGTAACATTCATGAATCAAATGTCTTCACCGGCGATGTTCAAATGTCTCTCCGGTTAAAGAAGGGAACCCTTGGAGCAGGACTCGAACTGCGGTCTGAAAACATCAACAGCTCCAACCTCGGTAAGAGAAACCGGGAAAACCTTGGTCTGTTCGCAGAATACAAACATCATTTCAATGATCGCCTCAACCTGGGTGCTGGTCTCTATGCAAACAAAAACAGCGACTATGACCTGGAAGTCTTTCCCGGTATCGATGCCAGTTATGCATTGACTACAAAATGGAAGGTTTTCGCTAATGCCGGCTCCGGACAGCGTTTGCCCACCTATACCGATCTATACTATGTCGGACCGGCCAACGAAGGAAATCCAGCCCTTCGTCCGGAATACGCATACTGGACCGAAGCAGGCACTCGGTTTAAGTCTGAATCGATCTCTGTAAGCGGAAGCTGGTTCTATCGAAGGGCAACAGATTTTATCGATTGGGTCCGAAATAATGAATCCACTCCCTGGCAGCCAAGAAATTATCAGACAATTCATACCCAGGGAATCAGCCTATCTTCTGCTTTTAACCTCCTTTCAGCTTTCGATCTGCCGCTGGATAAGGCTGTCCTGAATCTCAATTACACCTGGCTCCAACCATCCATCGAACTACCAGCAAATGATGAATCCAAATATGTCGTGGACGCGCTTCGCCATCAGTTGAATATCAGACTGAGTACCAGATTTCTCGACCGCTGGGGATTTCAACTGAATAGCCGTTACCTCAAAAGAATTAACTCAAACGACTATACTTTACTCGACAGCCGGCTGTCTTATAGCTGGAAAAGGTTTTCACTCTATTTCGATGTTAACAACATTCTCAATACTCAGTATCGGGAGCTTGCAGCTATCCCCCTTCCTGGTCGCTGGTACACCCTCGGAATACAGTTCAATACAAAATGGAATCCTGAAAACAATTAATATTTTCGCAAAAAATTAATCTCTATGAATAAAAGGTTACTCCTATTTGCCTCTTTGCTTCTGGTTGGACTCACACAATCACTGGCTCAACAAACCGGCAGTTTCAATACTCAAATCCAGTTTGATACCGCACAACGCAATCTGGCGGTATATGTTCCCACTAACTATGACCCCGCACAGAGCTACAGCCTGCTGATAGGCCTTCATGGTTTGGGTGACAATAGTAATAACTATAGGAATGCACTAATTAATGGGCTGAGTCTGAACACCTTTATCCCAAACACGATCATTGTATGTCCCGACGGCGGCTCCGACCCAAACCGTGACTTTTATACACCATTAGGTGACGAATTCATCATCGATAGTGCCATTAACTGGGCTGCCGCAAACTATAATATCGATCAGAACCAGATTGTATTACAGGGCTTCTCGCTCGGCGCTCGTTCTGCACTTCAGTTCGGCCTCGATTACCCCTCCAGGTTTATGGGCCTGATGCTGCACACACCAGCCATCCAGGGCACAAAGGATGCTGTAAACTGGTACAATGTCTGGAATTATGCCAACGCAAGTCAGATCCCGGTCACGATCACTCACGGCGGCAACGATATCCTATATACAGCACCTATAGACTCTGCATTCGAACGTCTGGTTCAGAATAACGGCAAAGTACGCTACTTGTTATTCCCGACTATGGGCCATACAATTCCTGCAATATCTAACGTTCCCGACTATATCGACTGGTTCAATGATGCCCCTCCCGCCGGACGCGACATCAGCGTTGTCAGACTCTATGCCCCATCGCGTAACTGTGATCCACAGGTACCCCTATCTGTACTGATACAGAATCAGGCTGCAGATCCTGTCACCTCTGTAACTTTCGAATTCACCGCAGGTACCAATACGAGCACTTATACCTGGACTGGAAACCTTCAGTCATGGGAATCAGACACCGTTGTTTTGCCATCTGTTGTCCCCATACCTGGCGGACAAACAGTCTCTGTAACGGCAACAGAAGTAAACGGAATCGCTGGCGACCTCGTGACAGCAAACAACCAGCGCAGCTTCGGATTTGAATACACTGACCAACCGGTCAACGCACCGCTTACACAGGATTTCGAATCTCCAAACTACCCTCCTCCAGGCTGGCACGTAATCAGCAGTGGTGATACAGCATCTGCTTACACTCATGACAATTTGGTCGGAAGCCAGGGTTCTAGCTCTTCCATCTTCGCTTTCAACGGTATCTTCATTTTCGACAATTGGACCAGGCGCGAACAGCTAATATCACCGGTGGTAAATATGCAACAGCTCGTTAATCCTGCGTTGCATTTCGATGTTGCTTTCAATTACCTGAGATACACACCCCCCTACTTCACAGATACTGTCGATTTTGCAGACACGCTTGAGGTATATGTTTCAACGGATTGCGGTGATACTTACCAACTGATCTATAAAAAAGGAGGCGCAGATCTCGCAACAATCGCACAACCCATTCTGAATCCTCTCAGTATCAATGCTGGCATCTTCCTGCCCACCGCAAACGACTGGAGAACTGAGGTTATCAGTCTCACCCAGTTCATGAATAGCCCGCAACTCCAGGTAAAATTCGATTACATTTCAGGACAGGGAGGAAGCTTCAACATTGACAACATTATCATTTCAAACAATCTCAGTGTTAAAGAGCAACCAAAGCCTGCTTTCAATATCTATCCTAATCCTGCTTCTGAAGTTGTGAAACTTGAATGGCAGAATGAAAATGTCTCTCAGATCGAAGTGATCGATATCACCGGACGTCAGGTAATGTCCACCTCTGTTGAACCAAACCTTCGGAATATGCACCTTAATGTAAGCAGTCTTATTCCAGGATACTACCTTCTCAAAATCCATACGAAAAATCGACTTTTAACTGAGAAGGTTCTGATACAACGTTAAGTAACTATATTTCTGAAAAGAGACGAAACCCTTCCGCAGGCTTCGTCTCTTTTTCTTATTTCTTCCGGTTCTTCAACTCGTACACTTTCTTCACACCATATCCCGCTCCTGCAGCAAGCAGTATCGAAATTCCGCCGTCTATAGGCACACCTTCCGGATCTTCATCCCAGCTACCTGAATCATCAGGATCACCATAGGCGTTGACAACTGTTGGCAGGCTGACTAGCAGGAAGGCAAGTAGTAAAATGCCCTTCCAGCTCAAGTTAGTTTTCATAGGTTTGATTGAGTTTATTGGACTGTGAACTTATATCGGTAATTTCTGGAACCTGAAGAGATTATCAACAGGTATTGTCCGCTGGCCAACATCGGCAATTGAATCGTATGCCGGGGCCGCTCTGGATTGATGGCTGGCAGTGACATAATTTCCCTGCCCGCCGCATCAAGTATGGTAAAGGTCCAGACTTCCCCGGCTAATGAGGAGGTATTCAGAAGTAGCTTGCCATCAATAATCGGATTGGGATAGATTGTAACCGGATCATCTCCGCCACCTTTTCGTGTGTAATTGACGATCCTGCTATAGGCTTTCGCACCATCCTTCATTTGTACCCTGAGTCTGTAAAAACTTTCTCCATCCAAGGGGTTTCTATCAATCCAGGTATTTGAAAAAGGATCCTCAGTTTCCATCAGTTCAATAAAGTGAACACCGCCCTCACTTCGTTCCAATTGATAACCCGTCACATTCCCTGTTCCCTCATAGCCCCAGTTCAGTAACACCCCCTCGGGGTTTGCCACTGCCGCCAGGTGAATATTTGATGCTGTAAGGGGTGTCTGCGAGATAATGAGGCTAAATCGTTCGCTACCATAACTACCCGGTTGATTCTGCAGTACATTGAAATTGTAACTATAATTTATATTCTGACCAATCGGTAAAAGCTGGTTGAGATAGGCGTCTCTCAGGTAAAGCAGCCAGGTTGCGGGAAACTCCAGCGCCTCTACTTTCAATTGATAAGAATGTATCGGATCCATCTGCCATACATTGAGGTAGATCGTATCCGTAACAAATGCATCGGGCCTCGCTTCAATGCTCAAATTCCTGGACTCCCTGAATATCGAAAGGTTTTCATCAGAATTGGACAGTTTAAAGGCGTCCTCAAATCCCACCGCTTCCAGATACGAACTCCTGTATTTAACTAATGCTGCGTCAGCCGTAATAGTATCGTCAATTGTCAACGTGATGTCTAACCTTGGTAAAACACTTGTTGTTTTAAAGATCGAGGTACTGGTCACCGATTTATTTGATTCCCTGAATGAAAGCGTAGGATCAGCACTGGTAGTCTGAACGAAAAATGCCTGCCCCGACTGAATATGCCTGCTCACTTCGCTTGTGCCTCCGTTGTTCTGCTCCAGGTCCACATCATACACAACATAACGCCCCCGGTTGTTTATGCCATTGGTCTGTGCATCCCAGGCCCAGTAGAAATTTGGATTTAAACCAGATGTACTGGCACCCGGCGCATTATTATCAAATACGGATAAGATGTCCACAGGAGACGCATACGGGTTACCTACTAACGTAAATCCACCTGTATCGCTATCCAAAGCAGGCAAAAACGGATGACTTGCCACAGCATTTCCTCCGGCAAAAACGACGTCTCCGGTAAGCACGGATCCTTTCGCCCTCAAAGTCGTTGCATTGTAAGACGTATTCGATACCGCCACTGGAATTGTCCGGTCACCTCTGATGAACGCTCTGTAACCTGTCCCTACCGTAAAAACATCGGCAGGCTGGTTGGTGCTCACTACTGGTGTCCAGCTGTTACTTCCCAACGCAACCTGATACGTGAAAACAGAATAATTATTCGCACCGGCATCTATGCCGTTTGTACTTCCCGATGGTCCCATAATATGCATCCCGTAACCACTGAGGTTTACCTGTCCTCCCTCCTGCCAGTTCTCGTATAGTGTTGTGGTCGAACTAACGGGTGCCGTTATAAATCTCCAGCTTCGCTTGGCGGGTATATACCGCTCTATGGTCACCTCACCCAAAATACTTCCTGAAGAAGGTCCTATACTTGCCGTACCACTACTATCAGAAAGCATCACAAGAGCCGCTCCCTGCTCTATTTCAAGAGTCCCATCCACCCGTAGATCAGGTCCCTGCCTGTCAACAACGGTCAGCGTATCGCCGGCTCTGATAATTAAATTAGCACCAGATTCAACAAAAATGTTGTTCGAAGATGCAGCTGAGTCTATTTCTATCATATTTCCGATTCCTATTGACACGGATTTAGCCTCAGCCCCCGGGTAGTCTGTAGCCGTAATCCAGAGGCTACTATCCGGAGAAGACTCCCAGACCAAAACATTGGCCCAGTTTCCGCTTCCCACAGAACGAAAATGATCTGTGGCTTGTGTCTTCAGCTCCACTTTCCCACTGAACGCAAGATCCGGAGCTGGCGAATTTCCAAAGTTGTAGATATAAAACAACCCATTTGAAGGGGTGGCCCCCCACAGCACAAACCGAAATGTTACCGGAACACCGGAGGGAATATCCTGCAGATCGTTAAAGGATGTCAGATTGATATTCCTTAAAAACCATCCGGAATTGAGCTGACCGGTAAAAAAGATCGTATCAGCAAACTGGTAATTACCGTTTCCGATTTTATACTCCACCAGAATGTTGTTTACCGCATTACTATTCCTGCGATAGTGGAAAGGCTTTATCGAGTCGATGCTGATAGTATAGCCCGGATGGCCCTCAAAAGTGCAGGTGAAATAGGAACCCCCTACCCTCGCCTGTGCAGCATTAGCATACTCACCGCCACTGCCACCCCATCCACCAGTCGAATTGGGAAAAACCGGTAACGATGTCGTTATTCCAGGCCCCTTTACAAGCAGAGGTTGTATCAAACCATTGTCGTAACTTGTTGCCGGAAAATTTGCCGGACCATGATTCGTGACACCCTGCACATTCCAGGCGGCAAGTGTTGTCTGAGAAAAGGACTGAACGGAAAATAAAATTGAAACTACAAGAAGAATCAACTGTCTGCTGACAGAAAAGTGATGATACATGATAGGATAGGTTAGGTTACAGGCAACAAAAATATCTATTCAATCCATAAATCCAAATGTTGCGCCCTTTCTAATCAATTTTTCAGTCTTTCACATCCCTCCCAGCCATCAATACTCCCTATATATTCCCTATAACCTCCCTATAACCTCCCTATAAGCTCCCTATGCCATACGGGGTCCCCATATGGTTCCCTTGGTATCTAGTTGGATCGCATCCTTTAATTCCTGGCACACACCCCAAGCTCCCGAAGGGGTTTCCAGTGTCATTTTTGATGGGCAATTATCCTAAGTGGAGCTAAGGCTCATTCATGGCTGCAAAACATACAGCCCCTGGAGTTCCAGGGGCTGTATCGTTGAACAAAAAATACTTAGCTAAAATCCTATGGACTAGTGCGTCCCTTTTTTACTGAGTATGTTCCACTGGCTTCTGTGCTTCCTCAAAGGATGATCTTTCGACTTATTGAAGATCATGGGGCCATTCTCACGTCTCGCCCGACGAAGCCGCTGCTCTTCCTTACTCAGATGTTTCTCTTCTACACATTCCTCACTGCAGCAGCCGGAATACTGCGCTGCACACGACTTACATTGAATGAACAGCAAATGACAGCCATCGTTAGCACAATTGGTATGATCGTCACAGACCGCCCCACACTGATGACAGCGGGCAATGACGTCCTCTGTAATGCGCTCACCCAGCCTTTCATCGAACACGAAATTCTTCCCCTTAAATTTTAACTCCAGTCCCTGCTCTTTCGCCCTTCTGGCATATTCGATAATTCCGCCCTCCAGGTGATAAACATTTCTGAAGCCATGATGCTTAAGATAGGCACTTGCCTTCTCACACCTGATGCCTCCAGTACAATACATCACGATATTCTGATCTTTCTTGTCCTGCAACATCTCCACCGCCATCGGCAACTGATCACGAAAAGTGTCAGAAGGTACTTCGATAGCGTTCTGAAAATGCCCCACCTCATATTCGTAGTGGTTTCGCATGTCTACAATAACGGTTTCGGGCTGCTCAGCCAATGCATTAAATTCCGCAGCCTTCAGATACTGCCCGACCAAACTCATATCGAAGTTGGGATCCTCGATTCCATCAGCCACGATCTTCGGACGCACTTTCATTCGCAGCACCCAGAATGATTTACCATCATCATCCACGGCAATATTCAAACGAATACCATCCAGCAAAGGATCAGCCCGGTAAAGCGTTTCTTTGAATGATTCATAATTAGACTCTGGCACACTGATCTGCGCATTAATGCCCTCAGTAGCAATATAAATTCTACCAAATACCTTCAGATCATAGAACTTCCGATAAAGTTCATCGCGAAACTGCTGTGGATCGTCAATCCTGAAATACTTATAAAAGGAAACTGTCTTGCGCGGTTCTGTCTCCGCAAGCATACGCGCTTTCAGCTCCTCATTGGAAATCCGGTTATGTAACACTGGCATGGTGTACTCCTTCTTCTTTGAGGTGAAAAATATTGGATGCAAAGATACACTGTCACCTTCTAAACTATTGATGACCTTGATCATGAAGCTGCGCTGCACGAACACCTGAAACCCCTCACCCGGCTCGTTTGGAAGCCTGGCTTATCGAATTTTCCTATTTCAAAATAGGAAAATCAATGCTGTCCTTCCTTGGGGGACTGCCCTTTTGTGGCGACCTTTGCATCGAATTAGAAAACATTCAAACTATTAAGTATGAACACAAATTTCGTTACAGTAGGAATGCAGTTTCCTGAGTTCAGCAAGAAGGCTGTTGTGTCTATTGAAAAGGACAAAGAATTTAAGACGATTGATAGCGCCTTCATTAAAGGAAAATGGGCAGTGATGTTCTGGTGGCCAAAAGATTTTACTTTTGTTTGTCCAACCGAAATCGCAGAATTCAACAAAAACTACAACAACTTTGTTGATCGCGACACACTCCTTCTGGGTGCTTCCACTGACAGCGAATATGTACACCTCGCATGGCGTAAAGATCACAACGACCTTCGCGACCTTAAATTCCCCATGATCGCAGATACTTCTAAAAGCCTGGCTGAAGCCCTCGGCATTTTGAACGAAGGCGAGAAAGTTGCCTATCGCGCTACTTTCATCATCGATCCGGACGGTATCGTTCGCTGGGTAAATGTAAATGACCTGAGTGTTGGCCGTAATGTGGATGAAGTGCTTCGTGTGTTAGATGCACTCCAAACGGATGAACTTTGCCCATGCAACTGGAACAAAGGTGAGGAAACCCTCACAAAGAAATTGGCTGCTGAAACAGCTTAGTTGACCTGAAAATCCACCTCATCAGGTGGATTTTTTCTTCACTTAAAACTTCATAAAATGGAAACTGTTCAAAACGAAACAATTACCAATTTTTTTAACGACCTCGGTATCGCACCGGATCATTATAGTCTTAGCTTGCAGAAGCTTGCAGCAGTAGATAGCCGTTTTTTACGTGACCTGAAACTCAACGTAAATAATGTTCTTGGAAGCAGTAATCTTCAGAAAAAGGAAGCTTTTCTCCTGGCATTAGCCACGGCGATTAATGAAAAGACCCCTGTATTAATTGAAGCCTTTGAAGCGTTAGCTCGCAGGGAAGGTGCATCCGACGAAGAGATTGCAGAAACACATGCCTGCACCTCGGTCATGAATGTCAACAATGTATTCTACCGCTTCAGACATTACATGGCTGGCGTAGAATATTATGAAAAACAGCCGGCTGGTCTTAGGATGAATGTCATGATGAACCCGGTCCTGGGAAAGGAATTTTTCGAATTGATGAGTCTTGCCGTATCTGCACTCAATGGATGCGAACGGTGCGTCACTTCTCACGAAAGTTCCGTGCGTCACCACGGCGCGTCAGAACCCCGGATTTATGATGCCATCCGCCTGACCGCTGTCATAAAAAGTTTGTGTGTGATTTTGTGAGTGTAATAGTTGTTAATGAAGCTGCTCTTTTTTAGGGCAGCTTTTTTTATTTCATACGGGGCATTGACTCAATAAGTCGTGTGGTATAAGGGTGCTGAGGCGCTTCGAGAACCTGCCTGGCCTCCCCGGCTTCAACAATTTTTCCAGATTGCATCACGAGGACGCTGTCGCTTATATAATGCACTACAGATAGATCGTGCGAAATAAACAGGTAGGAAAGTGAAAACTCAGTTTGCAGTTCTTTCAGCAAGTTCAGGATCTGAGCTTGAACGCTAACGTCCAGGGCCGAAACGCTTTCATCACAAATGAGTATCTGAGGACGCGGTGCTAACGCTCTTGCTATGCCGACTCTTTGCCGCTGTCCTCCCGAAAACTGATGGGGATATCTCCTGTAGGCATCCTTCGGAAGGTGCACAAGATCTAAGAGCTTCTCCACCTCTTTTCGAATTTCATTTCTGGGAACGACCTTGTGAATACTAAGTGGCTCAGAAATAATATCCCCCACAGTCATTCTTGGATTTAGCGAAGAAAACGGATCCTGAAAGATCATCTGTATGTTTCTCCTGTATTCCCTCCATCCTTTCCGACTGAGTTTCGTCAGATCCATACCCTCATACCCCACCTGCCCCTCACTGACAGGCACCAACCCAATCAGGCTTCGCGACAGTGTACTTTTGCCACACCCACTCTCTCCTACCAAACCTAACACCTCACCCCTGTGCAAATCAAAACTCACTCCGTCAACAGCCTTGTAAACTGCTCCTTCTCTGTTTAACAACCCTCCACTCGTAGTATACCAAACCCGAAGATCCTTGACACTTAGTAGTGCATCTTCCTTGCTGACGTTCACCTTCGGTTGAAGCGGCAAATTCACAGCTGCACCTCGCGCTGCAAGAAAATCAGCCACAACCGGGAGCTGGCGCCCTTTTTTCTCCGGGGTTGGCTTACAGGCAATCAGCGCCCTGGTGTATGGAGCATCCGGTTGGTGCAGTACTTTTTTTGCGGTCCCCCTTTCGATCATCTCGCCTCTGAACATGACCAGAACTTCATCAGATATTTCCGATGCCAAAGCCAGATCATGAGTTATAAAGATCATCGCAGTACCTGTCTCCCGCTGGAGTTCTTTCATCAATTCTACAACCTCCTGCTGAACAGTAACATCAAGTGCAGTAGTCGGCTCATCTGCTATCAACAAAACCGGATGGTTACACAACGCCATCGCAATCATGACACGCTGTTTCTGCCCCCCGGAAAGCTGATGTGGATACCGGCTAAATATTTCAAGGGAATTACTTAGTCGTACTCGTTCCAACCAGCTTAATGCCGCCACACGGGCTTCTGGGTATCCTATCGCCTGATGTCTTTGAATAGCTTCCGTCAATTGCCTGCCTATCTTCATAACCGGATTCAGAGAGCTCATCGGCTCCTGAAATATCATCCCTATGGATTTGCCTCGTATAGTTGCCCACTCTGACAAGTGGTTCAACTGATCAAGACGAACATTCTGCCCTGAATGAACGAGTGAAATCTGACCACTAAACTTCGCTGTTTTTGGCAGAAGCCCCATCAATGCCAATGCCGTCAATGACTTTCCGGAACCGCTTTCACCTACTATCGCTAATGTCTTCTGCTCCCGTATTGAAAAGCTCAATCCACGGACAGCTTCAAATTCTGTCTCACCATCAAAACGAATCTTGAGATCCTCAACGCGTAATATTTCCCGCTGATCTTCCATCAAAACTTCAGGTGTCGCACGGTTAACCCATCATTGATCAATTGCTTCAACGATTCAATTCCGATACGCAGGTGCTTATCCACAAATTTTTTCGTGACCGTAGCGTCGCCTTCCGCAGTTTTAACCCCTTCTGGAATCATCGGCTGATCAGACACTAATAATAATGCCCCTGTAGGGATCTTATTGGCAAACCCAACTGAAAATATGGTGGCGGTCTCCATGTCAATGGCCATTGCACGTACCCGTCTCAGGTAGCTCTTAAACTCATCATCATGTTCCCACACCCTTCTGTTGGTCGTATAAACGGTACCTGTCCAGTAGTCAAAGGAATGATCGCGTATGGTGGTGGAAATGGCCTTCTGCAAGGCAAACGCAGGCAAAGCTGGCACTTCTGGCGGAAAATAATCGTTGCTGGTCCCCTCACCTCTTATCGCAGCAATAGGAAGTATCAGGTCGCCCACTTTATTTTTCTTCTTCAAACCTCCGCATTTCCCCAGGAAAAGTACAGCCTTAGGATCTATCGCAGCAAGTAGATCCATAGTTGTAGCAGCTGTCGGACTCCCCATTCCAAAATTAATGATCGTTATTCCCTCAGCAGTAGCCGTCTGCATAGGTTTATCGAGTCCTTTCACCGGTACCCCATGCATTTCCGCAAAAAGTTTTACATAATTACTGAAATTGCAGAGTAACACATAGCTTCCAAAATCATCAAGGTCCGTTCCCGTATATCTTGGAAGCCAGTTTGTTATTATTTCTTCCTTAGTCTTCATCAGTTTAAAGTTACTTCATTTGCGAAATCCATTTTGATGGCTAAATTGTCATACCACCCTTCACTAAATTCGCCTGGATACTCTTCCCGGCACTAAAAGATTTAAATGATCGCGATACCGTTTGAAAACAGAATACTCCGTCTAAGAAAGACTGGTGAGAAAACGCAGGTCTTCGATCGGATAAGAAAACGATGGGTGGTGCTCAGCCCGGAAGAACATGTGCGTCAGATCCTGATCTTATATCTCACAGAGGATCTTCAATACCCGGCTTCACTGATAGCTGTTGAAAAGAAGATTATGGTTGGCTCCCGCAGCAAGCGTTACGATCTGGTTGTCTATGGTCCTGATCATCGGCCCTGGATGCTGGTGGAATGCAAGGAACCCGCTGTTCCCATTACTGAGCAGACTTTATTCCAACTGATCACCTACCATAGCGCTATAGCCTGCAAATACTGGCTATTGAGCAACGGACACCAAAACTTTTGCGCAGAAGTAACTGAAGGGCGTCAGATTAAATGGCTTACAGAGTTACCGGCTTATCGTTGAAGAATAAGTATCGTTCTTCAGTGCTTTTAATGCGGTCTGCAGAATCCGATCTCTCTGAGAATAAACGGTGTAGTAACCGTTATTTCTATACAGATAGCGCGCTAACTGTGCCTTCAACTGAAGTTCGAAGTAGGATCGGCTTGCAGGATCTTTAAGCACTTGCTGTAGAGATGCATCTAATTCCGAAGGTACTTTTTGTTGGAACTCTTTGATTAGCGGATCTGCATTAAACTCATTTTTAAAGCTGTCAACGCCCGGGAAGCGCTTCCTTAAAACTGGTCTGTTTTTGATAAAGTAATCCCAGATGATATCTCTGCTCGATTCGCTAAAGACAAGGTTGATAATCTTTGAATTTAGTCTCAGCGTGTCGAAAGGAACGAATATATCCGGCGTAATCCCACCACTGGCATAAACAGGCCTCTTATTGGAAGTAAAATAGGTTGTGGTATCGAATGGCGTTATACTGTCGGTTCCATGAAACTCACCCGAATCAAATCGTTTCAGGAAATCCTCCGTATATGCCTCTCTTCCCTTCGCATAGGAACGCTGAATACTTCTTCCTGAAGGTGTATAGTACTTCGCAACGGTTAATCTCAACGCAGCCCCATCTTCCATCTCGTATTGCTCCTGAACCAGGCCCTTTCCGTAGGTTCTGCGCCCCACCACAATTCCTCGATCCCAGTCTTGCACAGCACCCGCCAATACCTCACTGGCTGAAGCCGAGCTCTCATCGACCAAAATCGCCAGTCTACCGTCTTCGAATAATCCTTTCTCCCCTGCCAGGTATTCATTTCTCGGTGAGCGGCGGCCTTCAGTATAAACGATTAGTTTATCTCCCGAAAGCAACTCGTCAGCAATTAATGTCGCGTCTTCAAGGTATCCGCCGGGATTCTGCCTCAGGTCCACAATCAACGATTTCATTCCCTTCTTTTGCAGCGACTTCATTGCTGACATAAACTCATCGTAGGTTGTCGCACTAAACCGGTTGATCTTAATGTATCCAACTTCCTGATCCAGCATGATACTCGCTTCAACGCTATGAAGGGGGATGACGTTACGCTCAATAACAACCTTCTTCTTGTAATTCGTATCCGATGGTTGTAAGGTAACCACCACTTTACTATGCTGTTTACCCCTCAGCATCCTGATAATTCTGTCGGATGTGATTCCTGTCCCTGCGACTACACTATCCTCCACTTTTATCAGTTTATCACCGATATCAACACCCGCCCGCTGCGCTGGACCGTTATCTATAACCTGGGTTACCTGTATCGTATCCCTAATGATGGAAAACTCAACGCCAATTCCAAAAAAGCTTCCTTCAAGATCTTCGTTGACTCCTTGTAGTTCCTCCGGAGTAATATAAACTGTATGGGGATCCAGATGACTCAAAATGCCATTAACAGCATCCTTATAAAGATTATTTACATTTACGGAATCAACATACTTTTCACTGATAAGATCGATGATCTGTTCCAGCCTGTCATTCCTCTGAATGATGGTTTGAATATCTCTTTTATTACGCAGGGAATCCCTCAGATTAAACCCGAGAACCATCCCGAAAATCATCACAAACGAGAAAAGTAGAGGAGTCCAAACTTTTAACCTGCTGCCTCTTGGTTGATTCATTACCTGGAAAATGAGCGCAAAGTTACTTGCATTACCTGAATATCAATAATACTGAAAAATTAGTGCCCATCCGCTTCCCAGTCTTGGGGGAACGAAATCTTTTTAGGATATTGACTGTGACCACTGCAATTTTGTGAAATAAACATTTTAAATGAGTTCTTTATTGCTAGTCGAAAGCGGCTCAACGAAAACGGACTGGAGCCTCCTGCAAAGCTCAGGAGATTTAGTCCAGTTCAGAACCTCAGGAATTAACCCCTATCTCCAGTCAGCTGATACTATTTTAGAACTTCTGAAGAGTGAACTGTCCTGGGACAGATCTTTGATCGTCGATAGCATAGTATTCTATGGTGCGGGAGCAGGAAACCTCTCACAACAAAACCTAATCAGCGAAGTCTTAAGGCGCTTCTTCGAAGTCAGAGAGATAGAAGTACATGGAGACATGATGGCTGCCGCCAGAGCCATGTGTGGCCAGGAAAAAGGCATTGTTTGTATATTGGGAACAGGAAGTAATTCTTGCTTCTACAATGGCAATACGATTCAGGAACAACAGGCCTCTCTGGGATATATCGCAGGAGATGAAGGCAGTGGGAATTATATGGGCAAACGTATCCTCCAGTACTACGCCTATAACACCTTCGATGAGGAACTGAAAATGGCCTTCGAGATGAAATTTGGAAATGACATTTCCAGGATTGTTACTCGTCTCTACGCGGAACCTTTTCCAAACAGATTTCTCGCCACCTTTGTGGAACTCCTAAAGGAGAATCGCGGGCATTACATGGTAGAAAATATCGTGGAAGACTGCCTGAACGATTTCTTTCATTATCATATTCTCAAATACCGCCAGAGTTGGAAATATCCACTCTATTTCACCGGGTCTGTAGCAAGAGAATTTGAAGATATCCTCCAGACCTTATGCGATCAGTATGAACTGGAACTGGGTAAAATTGAAAAGAGCCCTATGCAAAATCTGATTGCCTTTCATAGAAGACTCCTCTGAAGCAACACCACATAGAGACTCTTTTTCAATAAACTATTGGCAAATAAAAAACCCGGGATAAACCCGGGTTCTTTATTGTATATCACTTTAGAATTAATTCCTTCTCAGGTTAGGGAACGGAGGAGCCACGTTAGATGGTCCTTCCTCACCTTCGTTTGCAGGACGGTAGGTAACAGTATTCTCACTACCAGTTCCACCGTATTGGAAGATGAAGCGGTTACGGTCGATACCATGCCTGTCGCTCATGTGAGAGATAACAGCATTTACGCGATCCCAGCTACGCTGTTGTTGAACCTTGCTGGAATTACCGTTACCAACGATCACTACTTTACAGGTTGGATTGGCTTGCATCTGAGCAGCCAGGTTAGCCAATTGGTTCTGCATTGCAGAGTTGATAGAAGAACTGCTACCGGAGAAGCTCAGGCTACCTGCACCAATGTTAGGACAAGCAGAAGCCGCAGTGCCACAACCATCAGGACAAGGACATTTACCAACACCATCAGCATCAACTGGTTGACATTCTGTCGGAGTAATCAGTTGCTTATCACGGAAGTCAGGAACACCATCACCATCAGTATCTAATGGACATCCCTTCGTATCTACCGCTACGCCAGCCGGAGTACCAGGACATTTGTCGAACTGATCAGCTACACCGTCACCGTCAGAATCAGACAAGATTGGATCAGGCAGACGCATATGACGAGGATCGCTAAGTTCGCTGTAAACGTGATCCAGAGGATTCACCCACCACAAAGGAAGAACGTTTTTGGCTTTGTTTCCGATGTTAAAGTTCAGACCAAGAGACAGGTAGTTGTAAAGATCATGCTCAGGAGAAAGACCACCGTCGGCTGACAGTTCGATACCATCCATGTAATCTACGAAAGGCATACCGACCCTGTCTTCAATTGAAAGAACTACACGATCGCTGAGTTTAAATTGAAGACCCACACCCGCAGTGATGATAAAGTCAAAACGATCACGTACTCGGCTTTCAAAATCGCCATCCAGTTCATTTTCCAGCCACTCATTAACCGCCTCGCGCTCAGACCAGCTGGCAGGCCTTGGGTACCCTGGTGCTTGAGTGAAATCATATTGATTTCCATTAGCATCCTCACGGTCAACGAAAACGTCATAGTTATTCAATCCCAAACCGATGAGACCATATAAGCTCATAACGTTACGTGCCTTGTAAAAGTTGATATTGTTTACAGCACCAACTAATTGAAGAGAAAACTCATCCATGCTGGTCCTGTAGTTATGAAACACCATAGTGTTATATCCTGCCCAAGCACGATTATTAGGATTAGTAGGACGATAATCCATACCAGTAGCACGGCCGTGGAGGTACTGGAAACGCATTGAGAAGGTATGACCCAGAGCCTTACGGACTGTCAGACCAAATCCCATCGCATCAAATGGTTTCTTTGCAGAAAACGGAGACTTAGTATTA